>NZ_PSXZ01000024.1:0-614 GCF_002931375.1 Pseudoclavibacter sp. RFBJ3
CTCATGGCCGAGGGCTACGGCTTCGGCGCCGAGGGCGACTGGAAGACGGCCATCCTCGTGCGGGCCGCGAACGTCATGGGCGCCGGCCTGCCCGGCGGGGCGAGCCTCATGGAGGACTACACGTACGACCTCACCGAGGGCAGCGAGCTCATCCTGGGCGCGCACATGCTCGAGGTGAGCCCCTCCCTCACCACCGCCAAGCCGAGCCTCGAGGTGCACCCGCTTGGCATCGGCGGCAAGGACGACCCCGTGCGCCTCGTCTTCACCGCCGACCCGGGCCCCGCGGTCGTCGTCGCGCTCAGCGACATGCGCGACCGGTTCCGCCTCGTCGCGAACGTCGTCGAGGTCGTGGAGCCCACCGCTCCCCTGCCGAAGCTGCCCGTCGGCCGCGCCGTCTGGAAGCCGGAGCCCTCGTTCGAGGTGTCGGCCGCAGCCTGGCTCACCGCCGGCGCCGCGCACCACACGGTCATGTCGACCGCCGTCGGCATCGACGTGTTCGAGGACTTCGCGACCATCGCGAAGACCGAGCTGCTGCGCATCGACGCCGACACCACCCTGCGCGAGTTCAGCAAGGAAGTGCGCTGGAACCAGGCCTACTACCGCCTCGCGCAGGG
>NZ_PSXZ01000011.1:0-90890 GCF_002931375.1 Pseudoclavibacter sp. RFBJ3
CGGACCTGCTCCTCACGAGCGACCCCACCGTCTCGAGCGCCGCGAAAGGCATTCAAGCCACCGTCCAGCTCAGCATCCCCATCACGACACTCCTCACCCTCACCGACACCGGCGTGGACGGCAGCGGAGGCGGAGGCGGCGGCGGCGGCGGCGGCGGCGGCCCGACCGAAACCGGCAGAGATGGCCGCCCTCGCCGCGCCCCGGCGCTGCTCGAGGGCATGTCCCCCATGCCCATCGAAGACGCGAAACGCCTCGCCGCGACCGCACCCGCCTTCATCCGCCTCCTCACCCACCCCATCACCGGAGCCGTCCAAACCGTCGATTCCTACACCCCCACCGCGGCCATGCGCGCCTTCCTGAAAGCCCGAGACATCCACTGCCGCTTCATCGGCTGCCGCCAACCCGCCACGAACTGCGAACTCGACCACACCATCGACCACCAATACGGCGGGACAACCGCCACCTGGAACCTCAGCGACTTCTGCAAAAACCACCACATCATCAAGCACCACACCGCCTGGACCGTCACCCAACACGACGGCGGCACCCTCGAATGGACCACCCCAAGCGGAAAAACCTACACAGACCACCCCGAACCCCACGGCCCCACCTTCACACCCACCGACGACCTGCCCTGGCGGCGAGGCAGCAAACCGCCCCGCGAACGAGACGAGGATCCTCCGCCCGCGGCGCCCAGCGCCCCTCCCGAGCCACCGTTCTGACTCGACTCGACTCCACTCGAGGGTTGAGGAAGGGGTCCGTCGGCGTGCCGTCTGGACCGTCGGCCCGCAGGCTTCGCCTGGGAATAGGCGAGAAAGGGGCCCTGTTGCATTGCGTGTGACGACAGCAGCGCAGAACACATCTCAGGCCGCATCAACCCAGGCTCCGATCCGCATCGACATCTGGTCGGACATCGCCTGCCCCTGGTGCTACATCGGCAAGCGGAAACTGGAGAGCGGCATCGAGCAGTTCTCCGCGTCGGGTGACGCCCCGACCGTGGAGATCGAATACCACAGCTACGAGCTGTCCCCCGATACGCCCATCGACTTCCACGGCTCGACCACCGAGTACCTCGCCGAGCGCAAGGGACTCCCCGTCGTGCAGGTCGAGCAGATGCTCGACCGCGTCACCGGCATCGCGAAGGACGTCGGCCTCGACTACGACTTCGACTCCGTCCAGCACGTCAACACCGTGCGCGCGCACGAGCTCATCCACTTCGCGAAGGCCAACGGTCGCCAGCTCGACGCGAAGGAGCGCCTCCTCAAGGCCTACTTCGTCGAAGGACGCGACCTCAGCGACATCGCAGTGCTCGCCGACCTCGCCGAAGAGCTCGGCCTCGACCGCGCCGCTGCCGTGCACGCGCTCGAAGAGCGAGTCCACCACGACGATGTCCTCGCCGACCAGCAGCAGGCGCAGGCGTACGGCATCCAAGGCGTCCCGTTCTTCGTCATCGACGGCAAGTACGGCGTCTCCGGGGCCCAGGAAGCGGCGACCTTCGCGGATGTCCTGAACAAGGTCACCACCGACCGCGACAACACGACCGCGTGACCGACCACTTGACCGACGGCGTGAACGAGTCCGCCACCGCCACGACCGACGCCCCCACTCCTGCTGCGGCCGTGGATCCAGCTGCGGCGGCTCCGCAGACGGCGACGGCGACTCCAGGGGCAACTGCGCATGCGGCCGCGACTGCGGGCTCGGGCACGGGCACGGGCTCAGGCACTTCGAGCGTGAGCACTGGCACGGGCACGGGCACTTCGAGCGTGAGCACTGGCACCCTGAGCGCTTCGGGCGTGACGCCAGCTGCAGTGGACGCAAACTCGGACGCCGCTCAGGGGTCCGTTCAGGCAGGCGGCTTCACGATGCTGGGGGACGCAGGCATCGCCTGCGAGGGCGACGCCTGCCTGATCTGAGTAGAGCAGGGCAGGGCAGCACAGGGCAGGGCAGGGCAGAGCAGCGTCGCGCACAGCAGCTCGGCTCTGAACTCCCCCGCCGCCGAGGCAGCAGGAAGAGCGCGAGTTGGCTCCGGCGCGCGTCTCAGCTCCTGAGCGGCGCGGGTGCTCCGGTGTGATGGACTCTCCGCATGGGATTCACGAGTTTCGTCGCCGTTGGTGACAGTTTCACCGAGGGCGTGGGCGATGAGCTGCCGGATGGCCGGGTGCGCGGCTGGGCTGACCTCGTCGCGCAGGGTCTCGCCGTCTCGTCGCCGGAGCCGGTCACCTACGCGAACCTCGCCATCCGGGGGCGACTTCTCGACGCGATCCTCGAAGAGCAGCTCCCCGCCGCCATTGCCCTCAAGCCGCAGCTCATGAGCCTCAACGGCGGCGGCAACGACATCCTCCGCCCCCGCGTGTCCATCGATGACGTCGCCCAGCGGCTCGTCGACGGCGCCAAGCAGGCACTCGATGCCGGCATCCACGTCATCCTCCTCTCGGGCGCGAACCCCTCGGACCACCTCCCCATGGGTAAGCGCATCGCCGCGCGCGGAGACGCGCTCGCCGCCGCGGTGCACGCCAAGATGCCGCCGCAACCCGGCATCACCTTCGTCGACAACTGGGCGGACCCTGAGCTGCGCCACCTCGACTACTGGTCGCGCGACCGCCTCCACATGGGTGTGAGCGGCCACCGGAGGGTCGCCGCGAACGTCCTCACCGCCCTCGACGTGCCAGCACCTGATTTCGGACCCCAGACCCCCAGCATCCAGCGACCCCGCAACTCCGAGTACTGGCGTGAGTACGTGCTTCCCTGGATCGGCCGTCGGCTCACCGGCAAGTCGTCAGGTGACTCGCGCACGCCGAAGTACCCGACGCTCGACCCGGTCGCCACCGACTAGCAGCACGGTCAGCGAGAGCGGCGGCCCGCAGACGCTGCCGTCGATGTCATCGCTCATGAGAAAACCTTCCCATTCAGGGTTCGTGCCGTATAGTGGTTGAGTCGACGCATGGTCACCCCGCTTCTCGCGGACATTCCAGATCCTGCCTGTCGCCATCCGCGCCACCGGATCCGTGGCCACCAGGACCCAAGTCCGAGACGCCCACCCTGCTCACGAGCACGAGTCGGCTGACCAGCAGGCGCCCACAGCGGCGCACACATGCTTGAAAGAACGCGCCCCGCCAACGCTGGCGGGTTGCGCCGCAACGAAACGAAGAATCGCATCACACTCGCAATACCATTTACCCTGCCCGCACCTCGAGTCTCTTGGCGACAAGCCGACGACGACGTGTACGCGGCAACCATCAGCGACGAGTTCGCTGGCTTCATCACGATCGCAGACACCGGACTGCACACCCTCCAGGGCCCACAGGGCCAGAGCATCGGCGACTACGGGACGCTCGACGAAGCCCAGGAAGCCCTCTCCGAGGCCCTCTTCCCCGTCGAGCACGACCAATCGGACGTCGCGGCGGCACGTCCCCGGCGCCGCCGGACCGGACGCCGCGCTCCCGCCAACACCCGCACAGCCGGGTAGCGGCCCCAGTCAGATGTCCGGCCCCGCTGCAGAGCGGGCGCATGAGCACGGTGGGTGCATCCGGACAGCGGGTGCATCTGCACAGCGGTGCGTCCGGATGGCGGGTCCAGCTGCAAGCGGCGGCATCCGGAGAGCGGGCGCATCAGAATTTCAGGTGCGTCCGGCTAGCGGCCCAGCCGCAAAACCGGCGCACCCAGCTGGACTGCCTCGTGCGGCTGCGTCATGCCGAGCGCTCCAGTCCAGGGCTGCCCCGCTCAGCGTCGTGCCGGACGCGATCTCGGACACGTCTCCTCCTGCGCGACCTCGAGTCCCACTGTCAGCGAGCGGCCCTGAGCTAGCGGGCCTGTTCGTCCGCGCCGGTCGGCACCGGGGCGGGCGGCGTCACCCCATCGGGGGCGGCCGCCGCTGACGGCGCCGAGCTCGGTACCACGGGGTCGGGACGCCAGCCGTGTGCGTGGAAGTGCGTGCTCTCACCGGAGCCGCCTTCGTCTCGCCACCTCTCCTCGCCCTCGGGAACTCCCTCTTCGATGCTGGTGACTCCCATGATCTTCGCCGCCTCACTGCGCTCGGATCCTCGCGGGCGACTGACTGCCGCCCCACTCACCCCAGGGAAGCACTCGAGGCTCCGAACGGCGTGCACGCGAGACGTGGACTCGCCCCGGATCTGCGAAGGCCGCGGTGCGTCACCGCCTCGACAAAGCTGCGCGGCTCAGTGCCGCTCGCATCGCTTCTTCGCATCCGGCACGGCGGGATCATGTATGGCGCCTCACCCCAGCCAGCTGAGGTTCGTGGGCGGTGAGTTCAGTGTCGGCCCGGCCCCGCACCCGGTCAAGGGGTGGCCGCCGAATGCCGCGGAGGTGCGCGAGCCCGCGAGCCGTCCGCAAGGGCTCCCAGAGTGCGCGAACATAGAGCAATGACCGCAACCCTCGTCGCCAAGGACCTCGCGGGTGGCCATGACCACCGCACGCTCTTCTCGTCCCTCGACCTCGTCGTCGCCCCCGGCGACGTGATCGGCGTCGTGGGCGCGAACGGCGCGGGCAAGTCGACGCTGCTGCGCCTCCTCGCCGGCATCGACGAACCCATGGAGGGCAGTGTGTCGCTCGCGCCGGCCGATGCCTTCATCGGCTGGCTCCCCCAGGAGCACGAGCGCGTCGCGGGAGAGACCGTGGCCCAGTACGTCGGCCGCCGCACCGGCACCACCGAAGCCACCGCGGAGATGGATGCGGCGGCCGAGGCCCTCGCCGAGGAGGTGAAGCCAGGTGCCCCGGACCCCGGTGACGTATACGCCGTCGCCCTCGAGCGCTGGCTCGCGAGCGGAGCTGCAGACCTCGAAGAGCGCCTCCCGGTCGTCCTCGCCGAGCTCGGACTCGAGCTGAGCGCCGACGCCCTCATGACCTCCCTCTCCGGCGGGCAGGCCGCGAGAGTCGGCCTCGCCGCCCTCCTGCTCTCCCGTTTCGACATCGTGCTCCTCGACGAGCCGACCAACGACCTCGACCTCGATGGGCTCGAACGGCTCGAGGCGTTCATCCAGGGCCTCCGCGGTGGCGTCGTCCTCGTGAGCCACGACCGCGAGTTCCTCGCCAGGAGCGTCACCCGCGTGCTGGAACTCGACCTCGCCCAGCACAGCAACCACGTGTACGGCGGCGGGTACGAGGCGTTCCTCGAGGAGCGGGCAACGGCGAAGCGCCACGCACGCGAGGAGTACGAGGAGTTCGCGGACAAGAAGGCGGACCTCGTCGGGCGGGCCAGGACGCAGCGCGAATGGTCGAGCCAGGGCGTGCGCAACGCCATGCGCAAAGCACCGGACAACGACAAGATCCGGCGGAAAGCGGCCACGGAGTCGAGCGAGAAGCAGGCGCAGAAGGTGCGCCAGATGGAGAGCCGGATCGCGCGCCTCGACGAGGTCGAGGAGCCGCGCAAGGAATGGCAGCTGCAGTTCACGATCGGCACGGCTCCCCGTTCCAGCTCCGTGGTCTCGACGCTCTCCCGCGCCGAGCTGCACCTCGGGAGCTTCACGTTCGGGCCCGTCTCCGTGCAGGTCGACGCCGGTGACCGCATCGGCATCACCGGCCCGAACGGGGCAGGAAAATCGACGCTCCTGCGCCTGCTGCTCGGGCACATCCAGCCGGACTCGGGAACCGCGAGCCTCGGCTCCAGCGTCGCCCTCGGTGAGATCGACCAGGCAAGGGCCGCCCTCACCGGGCCAGCGCCGCTCGCGGAGCAGTTCGAAGCCCAGGTTCCCGACTGGCCAACCGCCGAGGTGCGCACCCTGCTCGCCAAATTCGGCCTCAAGGCCGACCACGTGGGACGCCGCGCCGACGAGCTCTCCCCCGGCGAACGAACCCGGGCAGGGCTCGCGCTCCTCCAGGCCCGGGGTGTCAACCTGCTGGTGCTCGACGAGCCGACCAACCACCTCGACCTCGTCGCCATCGAGCAGCTCGAGCAGGCCCTCGAGAGCTACGAGGGCACCCTCCTCCTCGTCACGCACGACCGGCGGATGCTCGAGACCGTGCAGCTGAACCGCGCCTGGCATGTCGAGGGCGGTCAGCTCACGGAACGGTGACGGTCGCGGCGGCGCACCCGGGAGCCTCCGAACGCAGGAGCCTCCCGACAGCAGAGCCTCCCGACAACAGAGCCTCCCGCCGCGCACGGCTCGGACCTGGACGCCCGCACGGCTCCCGCCGCCGCGCACGTCCTAGGCTGTGCCGCATGGCCACCGTCATCCTCGTCCGACACGGACGCACCACTGCGAACGCGAGCGGGCTGCTCGCGGGACGCACCCCCGGAGTCCTCCTCGACGAGACCGGCCGCGCACAGGCCGCAGCGACCGGGGCTCGCCTCGCCGCGGTGCCCCTGGCACGGCTCGTCACGAGCCCCCTCGAGCGCTGCCTCGAGACAGCTGCAGCCATTCGCGCCCAGCAGCCGACCGCACCGTTCGCGGATGCGCACCTGGAGCCGGCCCTCGACCTCGTCGACGACGACCTCACCGAGTGCGGCTACGGGGCCTGGCAGAACCGGAAGCTCGCCGATCTCGCCAAGGAGGAGCTGTGGGCGAGCGTGCAGACGCAGCCCTCCGCCGTCACCTTCCCCGACGGGGAGTCGATGGCCACCATGCAGTCTCGGGCAGTCGCCGCCGTGCGCCGCCACGACGCGGAGGTCGAGCGCGAGTTCGGACCCGGCGCCGTGTGGGTCGCCGTGAGCCACGGCGACATCATCAAGTCGATCCTCGCCGACGCCCTCGGCATGCACCTCGACCTGTTCCAGCGCCTCGCGGTCGGCCCCGCCTCCACCTCGATCATCAGCTACGGCAAGGCGCGCCCGAGCGTCCCCATCATCAACTCCGATGCCGGCGACCTCGCCTGGCTCGTCCCGGCCCAGACTTCCCCGGATGGCGCGTCCCACTCGGGCGACGCGACCGTCGGCGGCGGCGCGGGCAGAGCGTCCTGAGCATAGGCTTGAGACCATGACGACCCTCGTGCACGAATTCGACTGGCCGGACCGATTCATCGTCGGCACGCTCGGCAAGCCCGGCGAGCGCACCTTCTACCTGCAAGCCCGCGACGGCGCCCGCGTCATCAGCGTCATCCTCGAGAAGGAGCAGTCGGCGCTGCTCGCCGAGAAGGTCGACGAGATCCTCGACCAGCTGATGCTCGAGGACGGGAACCGCTACAGCGTCCCCAGCTCGACCCCCATCGAGCTCATCGACGAGGAACCGCTCGACACGCCCGTCGACGGGCGCTTCCGCGTGGGAACCATCGGCCTCGGCTGGGAGCCGGCGACCGCGCAGGTCATCCTCGAGGTGATCCCCGTGGTCGAAGTCGAACTCGAGATCGATGCGGATGCGGACACCGAGGCCCTCGAGGCCGAGCTCGCCCGCATGGCGGGCCTCGACGAGCTCGTCGAAGCCGTCGAGCCGGAAGAGCTGCTGCGCGTCCGCATCCCCGTCGGCTCGGCGCGCGCCTTCGCGAAGCGCACCCTCGAGATCGTGGGCGCCGGCCGATCGCTCTGCCCGCGCTGCGGCCTCCCCAAGGACCCCGAAGGCCACGACTGCCCGGCCGACGACGGCCTGTGACCGACCCAGCACCGAACACAGAACCGAACACTGACGTGGCGCACGATGACACACCCGACGACGGGACCTCGTCCGTCGAGACGACGCCGAACGAGCCGACCCTCGAGCTCACCGCGAGGCTGATGGGCGCCTCCAACGCCTCCTTCGTCGGGAACTACACGGTGCTCGGTGAGGAACCCGTCGAAGTCGTCTACAAGCCCTCACAGGGCGAACGACCGCTGTGGGACTTCCCGAACAACGACCTCGCCAAGCGGGAGGTCGCCGCCTACCTCGTCTCCGAGAGCCTCGGCTGGAACATCGTGCCCCGCACCTGGCTCGGCGACGGCCAGTTCGGGCCAGGCATGCTGCAGCTGTGGCAGGACATCGACGAGTCTCAGGATGCCGTCGACCTCGTCGACGCCTCCGAGGTGCCCGACACCGGATGGCGGACCGTGCTCACCGGCGAGGACGAGACCGGTCGCGAGGTCGTCCTCGTGCACGAGGACTCCCAGACCATGCGCCACATGGCGATCTTCGACGCCATCGTCAACAACGCCGACCGCAAGGGCGGACACGTCCTCGCCATGGCAGACGGCCACCGCTACGGCGTCGACCACGGCCTCTCCTTCCACGCCGAACCGAAACTGCGCACCGTGCTCTGGGGCTGGGTCGGTGAGGGGTTCACGGGCGAGGAGCTGGCAAGCGTCCGGAAGCTCCGGGCGGCACTCGACGACAAACGCGACTCTGGGCTCGGGGCGCGGTTGTCCGAGCTGCTGTCCGACGTCGAGCTCCACGAGCTCGCAGCGCGCGTCGACCGACTGGTTCAGGACGGTGAGTTCCCCGCCCCTGAAGGCGACATGCCCGCCGCCCCCTGGCCGCTCTTCTGATCGCACCCTGCAGCCGCTCCGACCGGCCCGGACAACCTGACCGACCCGGGCACTCCGGACGCTCCGGATGCTCCGGACGCTCCGAGGCGACTCCAAACCGTGGCATCTAACCTGCTGCCAGCTCGGCTCGCATGCTGACGAATCTGCAGCTGCCCTCGAGTCGACAGAGGCAGAGGAGAGACGCCATGACCAGTCCGGAAGCCGTCGCCCAACCCGAATTCACCCTGCACCGCAGCGTCGGGGCTCCCCGCGAGCGGGTCTGGCGTGCGTGGACCGACCCGGACGAGCTCACCCTCTGGCATCACCCGGCCGGGGTCTCGACGCCGCGGGACTCCATCGCCGTCGACGTGAGCGAGGGCGGCACCCACCGGTACACGATGGTGAACGACGAGGATGGTGAGGAGTATCCGACGGCGGGCACCTACCTCCTCGTCTCGGAACCCGACCGGCTCGTCTTCACGTGGGGCTCCCCCGACGACGACCCCGCGGAGTCCCCTGTCGTGACCGTCGACGTCACCGCGAGCGGCGACGAGACCGAGGTCGCGCTGCACGTGCGAGGCATCGCGGGCGAGCCGGGTGATGACAACGTCTACGACGGCTGGACCCAGGCTCTCGAGAACCTCGCCAGGCACGTCGCTCGCTGACAGGTCAAGCGCTGCAGCGCGCGAGGGAGATCTTCCGCGTGCCGACCAGGCGCCCGCATGGGTCGCCTGGTCGGCCCTGCGAGACGCGCAACGGCTGGCAGCCCATGATCTCTGCCAGCCGTGGTGCGTCAGCCTCGCTGCATCAGCCGACGTGCATCAGCCGCACGGGTTCAGACGTCGCGCGTCAGCCTCGGGGCTTCAGGACGACCTTGATGCACCCATCCGTCTTCTTCTGGAACACCTCGTACATGCGGGGCGCATCCTCGAGCGGCATGCGGTGCGTGACGAGGTCCTCGGTGCCGAGCGGATCACTGCGGTCCTCGACGAGCGGAAGCAGCTCGGGGATCCACCGCTGCACGTTGCACTGGCCCATGCGCAGCGTCAGCTGCTTGTCGAACATCGTCATGAGCGGCATCGGGTCGGCCGTTCCCGCGTACACCCCGCTGAGCGAGACCGTCCCGCCGCGGCGCACCGCGTCGATGGCCAGCATGACGGCGGAGAGTCGGTCGACGCCGACCGTCTCGATGACCTTCTTGGCGAGCGCATCCGGGAGCAGCCCGGCGCCCTTCTGCGCGATCTCTGCGATCCCGCTGCCGTCACCGGCACCGTGCGCCTCGAGCCCGACCGCATCCACCACCGAGTCCGGCCCTCGCCCCTCGGTCGCGGCGCGGAGGGCCTCCGCGGTCTGCGAGTCGTAGTCGAAGACCTCGACCCCGTAGCGCTCCGCGAGCGCGCGACGCTCGGGCACCGGGTCGACCCCCAGCACCCGGTAGCCGAGGTGCTTCCCGATGCGTGCCGCGAACTGGCCAACCGGTCCGAGCCCGAGGACCGCGAGGGTTCCGCCCGCCGGGACGTTCGCGTACTGGACGCCCTGCCAGGCCGTGGGGAGGATGTCGCTGAGGAACAGGTACCGCTCGTCGGACAGCTCGTGGCCAACCTTGATGGCGTTGTTGTCGGCGAGGCGCACGCGCAGGTACTCCGCCTGCCCGCCTGGCACCGATCCGTACAGCTCCGTGTAGCCGTACAGCTCGGCACCGGTGCCCTGATCGGTGTTCTGCGTCACCTCGCACTGCGTGGAGAGGCCGGAATGACAGGCGACGCAGTCGCCGCAGGCGATCACGAACGGCACGACCACCCGGTCGCCGACGCTGAGCTTCGTCACCCCGTCGCCGACCTCCTCGACGATGCCCATCGTCTCGTGGCCGAGGATGTCGCCCTTCGCGAGGAACGGCCCGAAGACGCTGTACAGGTGCAGGTCGGAGCCGCAGATCGCGGCCGAGGTGACGCGGATGATCGCGTCCCCCGTCTCTTGGATCAGGGGCTTCGGGACCGTCTCGACGGTGACCTTGCCGGTCGACTGCCAGGTGAGTGCGCGCATGAGGATTCCTCTCTTCGCGGGACAACGGGCGCCTGCCTCGAGCGGGCGCCCGGAGATCCCTGGGGTTCGCCCCGAGGCTACGGACCGGCGCCTCTGCGCCGCGCGGGGTTGACTTCCCAGCCGCATCTGCGGCTCGCCGGGAGCTCGCCGAGGCGGTAGCGTCGTGCACGTGAGTCGATCGGGAGCACCCTGGAGCGTTGTGCACGCGGAGCGCGAGGCGCTCATCGCGGACCTCGAGCGGCTCGACGACCCGGCTTGGGCGACCCCCTCCCTCTGCACGGGGTGGACGGTGCACGATGTGCTCGCGCACCTGGTGAACGACGCGAAGACCACGCCGTTCAGCTTCGTCGCGCAGCTCGCGTCGGCGCGGTTCGACTTCGACGCCCTCAACCAGCGCGGAATGGAAGCCGAGCGGCAGGAGCATCCGCGCGACACGCTCGAGCGCTTCCGAGCCGCCGCCGGACGCACCTCGAGCGCACCGACGCCCGCGGCAACGCGCTACGTGGAAGCGTTCGTGCACGGCGAGGACATCCGCAGGCCCCTCGGCATCACCCACACGTACCCGCGCGCCGCGGTGCTCGAGGCGATCGCCCACCAGCGCAAGACGCCCGTCGCCATGGGCGGCGGCCGGGAGCTCGCCGCCGACCGCACCCTCGTCGCGATCGACGCGGGTGCCTCACCAGACCGATCTCTGACGCTCGGCCACGGGCCGGCCGTCCGGGGAACAGCCATCGACCTGCTCATGTGGCTGAGCGGTCGCGATGTCGCACCGGAGGCGATCTCATGAACCAGCGGGAACCATCCACCGACAGCACAGCGTCCAGTTCCGAACGCCACGACAGGTCCGAGCGCCACGACTCCGCAGGTCACCTCACGAGCACCCACCTCGCGAGCACCCTCGTGCTCGGTGAAGCCCTCGTCGACCTCCTGCCGGGAGACGCCGACTCCCCGGAGGGGCGCGCCCTGCCGGGCGGCTCCCCCATGAACGTCGCCGTGGGACTCGCGCGTCTCGGCCATCCCTCCCAGCTCGCCGCGCGCCTCGCCGACGACCAGCTCGGGCGCCTCGTGCTCACGCACCTCGAGGAGTCCGGCGTCGCGCTCGTCGACGGAGCACTCGACGGCGAGCGCACCTCGACGGCGAAGGCCACCCTCGACGCGCAGGGCAGCGCCAGCTACGAGTTCGACCTCGACTTCTCGCTGCCGACACCGCACCTCGATGGCGTCGACGTGCTCCACACCGGGTCGATCGGCGCGGTCGTCGACCCTGGCGGCGCAGTCGTCCGTGCGTCCTTCGCCGAGGCCAGGGCGCGCGGCGGCATCCTCACGAGCTACGACCCCAACGTGCGCGCGGCGATCATGGGCGACCGCGAGACGGTGCGCGAGCGCGTCGAAGCACTCGCCTCGCTCAGCCACGTCGTGAAGCTGAGCGACGAAGACGCCGAGTGGCTCTACCCGGGCGTCTCCCCCTCCGAGGTGCTGCGGCGCTTCACGACGCTCGGAGCGCGCCTCGCCGTCATGACCCGCGGCAGCGAGGGCGCACTCGCACGCACGTCACGGCGTGAGCTCACCGCAGAGGCTCCGCCGGTCCGCGTCGTCGACACCGTCGGCGCCGGCGACGCCTTCATGTCCGGACTCCTGCACGCCGTCTCCGCCGCGAGCACCCGCCACGCGCTCGTCGAAGGCCTCGATGAAGATGCGTGGGCGGATGCGGCCCTCGCGACCGCGGCACGCAGCGCGGCCGTCACCGTGGCGCGTGCGGGCGCCAACCCACCCTGGCCGCAGGAGCTGGCCGGCGAGGAGCCAGCGCCCCGACTCGGCTAGGGCGCCCCGGGTCTGTGCCTCGGGGCCGTGCCTCGGGGTGGAGGGTGGAGGCTGGTGCTCGGGATCCGGCGCTCGGGTTCTGACGCTCGGCGACGGGTGCGGGGCAACGGGCGCGGGGCAGCAGGCGCGAGCGCAGCGGGCGCGGGCGCAGAGACACCGGCCGACAGGTACCGAGCGCTCCGTTGTCGTCACGACAGGACAAAACCGAGTTCGGGCCTAGACTTTTCTGATGCTCGAGCTGCTCCCCCAACTCCCCACGTTCGCCTGGGTGCTGCTCGCCGTCGCCGCGTTCGCCGTCGGCGTCTCGAAGACCGCCCTGCCGGGGGTCACGACGCTCTCCGTCGCGACCTTCGCCGCGGTCCTCCCCGCCAAGCAGTCGACGGGGGCGCTGCTCGTGCTCCTCATCGTCGGCGACATGTTCGCCCTGTGGACCTACCGCCGCCACGCCGACTGGCCGACGCTCGTCAAGCTCATCCCGGCCGTCGCCGTCGGCCTCCTCGCCGGTGCCGCGTTCCTCGCCTTCGCCGACGACAGCTGGGTTCGCCGTGTCATCGGCATCATCCTGCTCATCCTCGTCACGATCACCGTGTGGCGCCGCTACCGCACCCCGGAGACGCCGAGCGATCGGGCGGCGAAGGTCGCTCGCGCTGGCTACGGCTCGCTCGGCGGGTTCACGACCATGGTCGCCAACGCCGGCGGCCCGGTCATGGCCATGTACTTCTTCGCCGCGAAGTTCCCCGTGAAGGCCTTCCTGGGGACGGCCGCCTGGTTCTTCGCGATCGTCAACATCGCCAAGCTGCCGTTCTCGGTCGGCCTCGGGCTCATCACTCCGGGCACCCTCGTGCTCGACCTGCTCCTCGTGCCGCTCCTCATCGGCGGGGCCTTCCTCGGGCGCTGGCTCGCACCCCGCCTGAGCCAGAAGGTGTTCGACCGCATCGTGCTCGTACTCACGGTCGCCGGCGCCGTCTACCTGCTCGTCTGACGCTGAGATCGCTTCTCGGCCGACATCGCTGCCTGCCCGAGATCGCTCCTCGCCTCCGGCCGCCAGCCCGCACCTGCTAGGGCGACCGCCGGAAGAGCGCCTTCAGGCGTGACACGTGGCGGTCGGTGAACTCGTTCGAGAGCTTCATGGTCTCGGCGGTCAGGTTGCCGCCCGACATGATCGACCGGAGCGTCGCCTCGGCGCGTTCCTGCTGGGTGAGCGCTGGCGGCTCAGTCTCGTCGGCGAGTTCGGATGGGACCTGGTCAGCATCAGCCATGACGGCAAGGCTACACAGCAGCCCGACGCCACCGCCGTGCGGGCTCGAGGCGCCGAGGCGCGAGCGGTGGCTGGCCGGCACCGGCGACCACCAACCAGCAACCACCAGAGCAGTTAGGCAGCCCCTGCGGCCTCGCCATCGCAGGCTCCGCCGAACTCCCGCAGCCAGCGGATGCCCACCTCGCGCGTGCGACTGACGCCCTTGTACTCGGCCATGTCCTCCGGGAGCTCCTCGAGCACGTCCGCCGTCCGCACCGCCCACTCCGGCACCGTCGCGAGCGCCGCGAACGGCAGCAGGTAGCTGCGGATCAGGAACATGATGGCGTTCGACTCTGGCAGGCGGATGAGGTGCTGCACCTCGGTTCGAAGGTGGAGTCGCGTGCCGACGTCCGCGAGCGGTCCGTCGACGAGCGAGGTCCTATCCGGCCCCCACTCGGGGTACGTCTCCGTCGACGTGTCCAGCTTCCCATCCACGGTCAGGGTCCAGTTCGTGCGCCGGTAGCTCTGACCAGGCTCGAGCCGCAGGAGAAACGCCTGGGCCCGAGGGATGACCCCCTCGTCGTGCACGCGAGGCACCGGCCCGTGGATCTCGAGGAACGACATGCCCACGTCGAAGCCGAACGACCAGTCCGCGGCGAACGTCACGAGCCCGGCGTCGGCCCAGAGCTCGTCGTCGCGCTGGTCGAGGAGCACGACGTCCTCCTGCATCTGCTGGCCGATGAACCCGAGGGGCCCCTCCGGCATCGAGGAGGACTCACCGACCGCGAAGCAGCGGTCGATGCCGAGGAGTCCGTTGTGCCAGTGCCAGCCCCCGCCCTCACGCGTGAGGCTCATGTGCTCGGGGTAGGCCTCGGAGAGCCGCTCCATGAGCACGAACATCGCATCCCACGCGGCGGGCACCATGTGCGGCAGGCACTGCAGCCGCGAGGGGTCGGCGCTGAGAATGCGGGCCCGCTCAGCGAGCTCGCCGCGGTAGGCATGGTCGATGTCGACCGGATGCTCGCCCCAGGAGCCGACCGGCGTCGCGCGGGGCACCGAGGCGGGCTCCACGTTCGTGCTGTACCGGTAGGTCTCCTTGGGGAACGGGAAGGGGAATCCGGCGACGGCGACCGAATGGTCGACCTCGCGGGCGGCGAATGCGGTCACAGTTCAAGCTCCAGGATCTCGCCTCTCGGGCGGGAGACGCACGGCATGAGGCAGTCGCCGCGGCCCTTCTCCTCTTCGGTGAGGAAGCTGTCGCGGTGCTCGATGCCGGCCATCTCCGCGCCGCGCGCCGGTCGGACGCCGACGCGACACTCACCGCAGACGCCCTGCCTGCAGAGGTTCGGCACCGGAACGTTCTCGGCGAGCAGGGCGTCGAGGAGCGTCGTGCCCGACTCGACGCGGATCGTCCGACCGAGGCCCAGGAGCCGCGCGTCGAACGCATCGCCTGGCTCGAGCTCTGGAGCCGTGAAGGCCTCAGCGTGGATGCGCGCCGCGGGCCACCCGGCGGCGAGCGCCGCCCTGCGGACGGCGTCGATCATGGCCACCGGCCCGCACACGTAGAGGTGGGCGCCAAGGGGCTGGTCGAGGAGCGCCTGGTCGAGGTGCTCACCCAACGCGGTCCTGCTGCCGCACACGGTGAGACGCCCGCCGCTGAGGCGCTCGAGCTCCTCACGGTGCGCACCCCCGCCGGCGCCGAACGCGTAGACCACTTCGAACGAGCGACCCCACTCGGCCGCCGCCCTCGCATGGGACAGGATCGGCGTGACGCCGATGCCGCCCGCGACGAGCAGGTGATGGCGGGCGGACAGAACCGGCGGGAACGCACTCGAGGGCACACTGACCGTGACGGGGTCGCCGATCCTGCGATCGTGCATCCACCGCGACCCGCCCCGCCCGCGGTCGTCGAGCCGCACCGAGACGGAGTAGTGGCCGGGGCGGCGACCGGGGCCGGTCAGCGAGTAGGAGTTGCGCGACCCGTCGCCGAGCTGCACCGCGATGCTGCTCCCCGGGGCGAACGACGGCAGCACGCGGCCCGCCGGGTCCCGCAGCTCGATGGCGCGGACGCCGACGCAGAGCTCGCTGACACCGGCGACGACAAGGTCGAGGACGGCGCCGCTCACGCGAGCGCCAGTTCTGAGCGCTCACACGTGACGGGGCGTCGACCCGCCGAGGGGTGCTCGGCGGGGTCCCGATCGGCAGGCTCCTGATCGGCACGGCCCTGCTCTGCACCGGCGAAGTACCCCAGGTAGGCGCCCTGGCGACGCGAATAGTGGTAGTACACGGTGAGCGCGATGCCGCATCCCCCGCAGTACACCAGCTCGGCCGGCGCGGCCTGCTGCGCCGAATCCGCCGGACTGCTCGTCTGCGCCGCCGTCGTGCGCGTCTTCGCGTGGCAGTGGCCGCAGTACACCGTGACCTGCGCGTCGCTCTGCCCGGGCGCAGCCAGCACGAACTCGATCTCCTCGTCGAGGACACCCGCCCCGTGCAGGATCGCCCGCAACGCACCGAGAGCGGCCTCGTCGCCGCCGACGCGGAATCGCCACCCGGTCCGGGCCCGCGCGAGCGCGGCGTCGATCCGTGCTCGGGATGCGGGCGAGGCCACATCCCCGAGCTCGACGACGATGCCGGCGCCGGCCCCGTCGCGGGTACACGCCTCATCCGCCGTGTCGACAAGGAACGTGATGCAGCGGGCGCGAGCGTCCTCGCCCAGGTCGGGATGCGCGTCCCGGCTGCTCCCCGAAGCCAGCAGCCGCCGCCAGCGAGACGAGCTCGTCGCGGCCAGGCTCACCCCATGGGCGACCTCGGTCTCGACCGCTGCACCGCCTGCCACCGGTTCCACGACTGTCGCCTCCATCACGGTCAGGGCGCGACGGAGCGGTGGCCGACGTAGAACGCGAGCGCCGAATCCTCGGTGCTGAACAGGATGCGCGATCCCTTCGGGAAGAAGATCGCGTCCCGCGGGCCCGCGAACGAGACCTGCCCCGTGTCGACGTTCTCGAGGCGGAACGTGCCGGAGAGCACGACCTTCATCTCGTCGTAGTCGTAGAAGTAGTCGAGCGGCGCATCGGTGTGGTTCAAGGCGAAGTAGCCCGCCGACATGGCGGATCCGTCGGGGTTCGAGTAGACGTCCGCGATGTAACCGTCAGTGCCCGGGTACTGCTCGAGCGGCATCCGGGGCAGCTCGGACCAGAAGTCCGGGGTCACCCGGAACGGCGGTACGGCGGTGGTCACGGCGTCGACGCTCAGGAATTCAGTGCTCATGAACCAAGTATCCAGTGAACACAGTTTCCCACGTGTAAACAGTGGTGGTCGATCGTGTGGCGGTCGAGACCTCAGGTGCCCGACTCGTCGAGGGCATCGAGATCAGTGAGCGCCTCCCCGGCGCGCTGCAGACGAGCCTCCTCAGGCTCGTCCCACCAACGTGGGCCGCGCTCCCCGAGGCCGTGCTTGGCAAGGCCGACCCTCGTCCGAGCCTCAGCCACCGCGACATCGTCACCTCGGCGCTTTGCAGCACCGACCCCGGAACGGCCGCGCCCGAGATGCGACTTCAGGCGCTCCACCATATCCGCAGGCAGCGCCGGGTCGGTGCGCCGCCAGCGTCGACCCTTGACGACGAGCCACCGCTCGTCGTCCTGCGCAGCGTCGTCGCCCTGCCCAGCATTGCCGTCCTGCCCAGCGTCGCCGTCCTGCCCAGCGTTGCCCTCCTGCGCAGCATCACCGCCCTGTGCAGCGGCATCAGGCTGCTCAGCGCCACAGCCTCCGCGGCCCGCGTCTGCCTCGTCTCCATCGTCTCCGTCGTCGCCCATGGGCGCCGAGCCTACGCGGCGTGCGAGCTCCCGTGCCCGGGGATGGCGTCGATGAGCTTGCGGGTGTAGGGCTCCTGCGGCTTCATGAGGATGTCCCCGGTCTTCCCGAGCTCGACGAGCACCCCGTTCTTCATGACGGCGACCCGGTCGGAGATCTGCGCGACGACCGCGAGGTCGTGCGTGATGAACAGGTAGGTGAGGTCGTTCTCCTGCTGGAGCTCGGTGAGCAGGTCGAGGATCTGCGCCTGCACGGACACGTCGAGCGCCGAGACGGCCTCGTCGAGGACGATGAACTCCGGCTCGAGGGCGAGCGCCCTCGCGATCGCCACGCGCTGGCGCTGACCGCCGGAGAGCTCGTCGGGCCCGCGGTTGAGGAACAGCTGCGGCAGCGCGACCTGGTCGAGGAGCTCCCGCACCCGCTTCGCGCGCGACTTCGAGTCGCCGAGCTTGAACGAGACGAGCGGTTCCGCGATGAGCTGCTCGATCGAGAAGCGCGGGTTGAGCGAGGCGTACGGGCTCTGGTAGACCATCTGGAACCTGCGACGGAGCGCCCGCAGCCGCTCCCCCTCGAGGTCGGTGATGTCCTGGTCGTCGAAGACGATTCGGCCGGAGGTGGGCTTCTCGAGACGCAGCACGAGCCGCGCGGTCGTGCTCTTCCCCGACCCAGATTCCCCGACCACCGCGAGCGTCTCGCCGCGGTGCAGGTCGAAGCTCATGTTGTCGACGGCCGTCAGGCTCTTCTTGCCGCCGCGCCCACCGGGCAGGGCGAACTCCTTCGTGAGGTTCTCGACCCGCAGGAGCGGCGAGCTGATGTCGGGAGCGCCGGCACGCGCATCCGCGGCCTGACCGCTCTTCGCCCCCGCGGCCGCTCCCGTCACCGCGCCTGCGGCCCTGCCCATCGCCTTGTCCGTCACGAGCACGGTGCGCGCCTCGTGGCTGTGGAGGCTGGGCGCCGCGCGCAGGAGCTTCTTCGTGTAGTCGTGCTGCGGTCGGAGCATGACGTCGTCGGCGGTGCCCGTCTCGACGATCTCCCCCTTGCGCATGACGATGATGCGGTCGGCGCGGTCGGCGGCGACCCCGAGGTCGTGCGTGATCATGAGCACCGCGGTGCCCAGCTCCTGCACAAGAGAGTCGATGTGGTCGAGGATCTGCTTCTGCACCGTCACGTCGAGCGCGCTCGTCGGCTCATCGGCGATGACCATCTCGGGCTGACCTGCGAGCGCCGTCGCGATGAGCGCGCGTTGCTTCATGCCGCCGGAGAACTCGTGCGGGTACTGCTGCGCGCGAGCGGCGGGCTCGGTGAGCCCCGCCATGTCGAGCAGGCGCACCGCCTCGGCGTGGGCGTCCTTCCGGCTCGCGAGTCCGTGGATGAGCAGCGGCTCCGCGACCTGCGCGCCGACCTTCGTCGTCGGGTTGAGCGACAGGGCCGGGTCCTGCGGGACGAGCCCGATGCGGCGACCGCGGATGCCGCGCCACTGCGCGTCGCTGAACCCCTGGATGGGCTCACCGTCGAACTTGATCTCGCCCGACGTCACGGTCGCGTTGGGGGCGAGCAGGTTGATGAGCGCGTGCGCGACGGTGCTCTTGCCGGAGCCCGACTCCCCCACGACCGCGAGGACCTCCCCCGCGTACAGCTCGAAGGAGACACCCCGCACCGCGTCGACGGCTCGGCCGCCGATGCCGTAGGAGATGCAGAGGTCGCGCACGGAGAGGAGCATGGGCCTCCCGGCCTTGTCGTCGTTCGCCACCAGGTCGGGCTGGGGAGCCTCGGCTCGCCCCGCCGCCTCGGCCAGTTCTTCGGCCTGGAGCTGCTGCTGCGTCATTCGCTGGTCCATTCTCACACCTCGTCGTGTTGGATTGGTTGCTCTGGGTGCTCGTGCGTCGCCCGCTAGGCGCGGACGAGCGCCGGCCGCTTCGGGTGGAATGCCCACTCGGGAATGAAGGTCTTCATCGCGAACGCGTCGTCGCGCGCCGAGTTCTCGAGACCCAGGTAGAGCTCGTGCGCGCGGCGGACGGCGTCGTCGTCGAGCGTGACCCCGAGGCCGGGGGCCGTCGGCACGCGGATGACGCCGTCCTCGATCTTCGGGGCGGCCGTCGTGAGCTCCTCCCCGTCCTGCCAGATCCAGTGCGTGTCGATGGCCGTCGGCGTTCCCGGGGCGGCGGCCGCGACGTGCGTGAACATGGCGAGGCTCACGTCGAAGTGGTTGTTGGAGTGGGAGCCCCACGTGAGGCCGAGCTCGTCGCAGAGCTGCGCGACGCGCACGGAGCCGCTCATGGTCCAGAAATGCGGGTCGGCGAGCGGGATGTCGACGGCCTGCGAGCGGATGGCGTGGCCGAGCTCGCGCCAGTCGGTCGCGATCATGTTCGTGGCCGTCCGCATGCCCGTCGCACGGCGGAACTCGGCCATGACCTCACGGCCCGAGTAGCCGCTCTCGGCGCCGACCGGGTCCTCGGCGTAGGCGAGGACCCGCTTGAGGTCCGGGCCGAGGCGCAGGGCTTCCGCGAGCGGCCAGGAGCCGTTCGGGTCGAGCGTGATGCGGGCATCCGGGAACGCGGCGGCGAGGTCGGTGACGACCCCAGCCTCGACGGATGGCTCCAGCACGCCGCCCTTCAGCTTGAAGTCGCGGAACCCGTAGCGCTCCTGCGCCGCCGTCGCGAGCCGGACGACCCCGTCGCTGTCGAGCGCCGTCTCGCGCCGCACCCGACCCCAGGCGTCGCTGTCGTCGTCGCCGCGCAGGTAGTCGAGGCCAGTGGCGTCGGGGTCGCCGACGAAGAAGAGGTAGCCGAGCACGTCGACCGTCTCGCGCTGCCTGCCCTCGCCCAGGAGGGACGAGATGGGCAGGCCGAGCTGCTGGCCGAGGAGGTCGAGCAGCGCGCACTCCCAGGCGGTGACGACGTGCACGGTGGTGCGGAGGTCGAACGTCTGCGCGCCGCGTCCCGCGCTGTCCTGCCAGGCGAATTCCTCGTTGATGCTGCGGAGGATCGCCCGGTAGTCGGCGACCGGCCTGCCGACGATGAGCTCCGCGGAGGCCACGAGCGTGGAGCGGATGCTCTCACCGCCCGGCACCTCGCCGATGCCGACGCGCCCGTCACTGTCCGTGAGCTTCACGAGGTTGCGTGTGAAGAGGGGCGCGTGGGCTCCGCTGAGATTCAGCAGCATGCTGTCGTGGCCCGCCACGGGAATCACGTCCCACTTCTCGACCGTCACCTGGTTCATAGCTCCGCCTCCATCGCCGCGCTGACTGGTCACGCGTGGCGTTGGCCACGGTGCCGTATTGCCACTCTAAAGAGCAGCATCCATTCGATCGAGGGCGAATTCGGCATGATCGGATGCGCCTTCGACATTGATCACGAGAGCTCGACCCTGGACCCGGCGCCTCACGCGTGGCGCTGCATGAGCTCGACGACCGCCTTCACGAGGGGGTTCTCGGAATCCTCGCGCCACGCGATATCGAGATGCACGCGGTTGTAGGGCTCGGAGCGGTCGCCGTCGGCGACCGGCCGGCAGATGACCCCATCCGGGGCGAGCTGCGTCGCCGACTCCGGGATGAGGGCCACGCCGATGCCGGCGTTCACGAGGGCGAGCAGCGCGGGAACCTGGCCCGCGTACTGCACGATGCGCGGGTGGCTCGAGGAGGCGACGAACATGCTGAGCAGCAGGTCGTGGAAGTAGCGCGCACCGCCCGGCGAGTACATGAGCAGCGCCTCGTCGTTGAGGTCGCTCAGGAAGATCGGTCCACTGAACTCCGCGAGCCTCGAGCCCTTCGGGAGGGCGAGGACCAGACGCTCCGTCAGCACCGTCGTCGACTGCACGCCAGGCCGGTCGCGCATGGGACGCAGCAGGCCGATGTCGACCGTCCCGCGCTCGAGCTCATCCATCTGGTCGACGGTCACCGACTCCTGCAGGATGAGCTGGAGGCCCGGCAGCTCCTCGGCCGCCGCCCGAAGCAGCTTGGGGAGCACGCTGTGCGCGGCGACCGCCGTGTAGCCCACCGTGAGCGTGCCCGTCGCGCCCTCGCCGACCGCGCGGACGTCGGCGGCCGCCTTCGCTGAGAGGTCGATGAGCTTGCGAGCACTCGGCAGCAGCGTGCGCCCCGCCTCCGTGAGCGCGACCCGGCGGCTCGTGCGCACGAACAGCTGCGTGTCGAGCTCGCGCTCGAGCTGCTGGATCTGACGACTGATGGGCGGCTGCGTCATCCGGAGCCGCTCGGCGGCCGCCCCGAAATGCAGTTCCTCGGCGACGGCGACGAAGCACTCAAGCTGGACCAGGGTAAACATCAATTCACTCCCAACATTGATTCATCCACACTTTAGTTTGTTTGCGCATCCATAAGACCATAGCGTCGCAGATAGCCGGGCAAACAACTCGGAACAGCCGCACCGTGCAACGACGCACCGCGGAGACACGCAACTAAGGAGATCGACGTGCTCGACAGAATCCTCTTCTTCCCGGTCACCCCCTTCACGGCTGACGATGCCGTCGATGTCGCAGCCCTCGCGCAGCACCTCGAGCAGGGCCTCGCCCATGAGCCCGGCGGCATCTTCATCGCCTGCGGCACCGGCGAATTCCACGCCCTGAGCCTCGACGAGTACACGACCGTCGTCGACACCGCCGTGAAGACCACCAAGAAGGCGACCCCCGTCTTCGCGGGAGCCGGCGGCACGGTCGCCGACGCCAAGGCGCAGGTGCGCAGCGCGGAAGCCGTCGGCGCCGACGGCATCCTCCTCCTCCCGCCCTACCTCGTCGCAGGCCCGAGCGAGGGGCTCGTCGCCTACGTCGAGGAGGTCGCCGGGGCCACGACGCTCCCCGTCATCGTCTACCACCGCAGCACCGCCCGCTTCGACGAGCACAGCGCCGTCACCGTCTCGCGCATCTCGAACGTCATCGGCCTCAAGGACGGCGTCGGCGACATCGACCTCATGTCGCGCATCGTGCGCTCCGTCACCGACGACACCCAGTCGCGTGGCGAGGACTTCCTCTTCTTCAACGGCCTCCCCACCGCCGAGATCGCGCAGGAGGCCTACAAGGCCATCGGCGTGCCCCTGTACTCCTCCGCGTCCTTCGCGTTCGCCCCCGACATCGCCCTGGCGTTCTACGACGCGGTTGAGTCGGGCGACAAGGAACGCCTCGCCGAGCTCAACCGCAGCTTCTACCACCCGCTCGTCCGCCTCCGGAACTCGGTTCCCGGGTACGCCGTCTCGCTCGTCAAGGAAGCCACCAAGCTGTCGGGCATCGACGCCGGCCACGTGCGCGCGCCCCTCATCGACGCAAAGCCGGAGCACGTCACCGAGCTGAAGCGACTCATCGACGACACGAGGGCACTCCTCGCGAAGCGCGCCGACTCCCCCACGGAGCAGGACCGCGTCGCAGCCACCGTCGCCTGACGCTGAGCTGAGGGCACCCGATTGTGCCCGTCGGGCACAATCGGGTGCACCCATCTGACCACCGACCGCGACGTTCAACGACGAACCGAGGGAGACGACATGACCGCGTCGAGCACAACCACGCAGACCGCAGCCGCTTCAGCAGCAGAGACCGGGCGTCCACAGCCCTTCGACCGGAACCCCGGGAACGAGATCGCGAGCGTCACGATCACGCCGGTCGCCTTCAAGGACCCGCCGCTGCTGAACACGGTCGGCGTCCACGAGCCGTACGCGCTGCGCGCGATCGTGCAGGTCCGGACACGAGCCGGGCTCATGGGGCTCGGCGAGACCTACGGGGATGCACCCCACCTGCACCGTCTCTCCCTCGCCGCGGATGCCGTCGTCGGCGTGAACGTGTTCGATACCAACCGGCTGCGCTTCCAGGTGGCGGCGGCCCTCGTCGCCGACACCTCGCAGGGCGGGCACGGCATGAGCGGCATGGTGACCGGGTCGAGCACCGCCGACCGCGTCCTCTCCCCCTTCGACGTCGCCGCCCTCGACCTGCAGGGCAAGATCCTCGGAGTGCCAGTCAGCTCGCTCCTCGGGGGCGCCCTCCGGCCGGAGGTCGCCTTCAGCGGCTACTTGTTTTACAAGTGGGCGGGCCATCCCCCTGCTCCGAGTGGGTCCTCCAAGTGGGCCGGCCATCCCGGCGCTGGCGACGACGAGTTCGGCGAAGCCCTCACCCCCGAGGGCATCGTCGAGCAGGCACGCCAGCTGGTGGACGGCTACGGCTTCACGGCCCTCAAGCTCAAGGGCGGCGTCTTCGAACCCGACCAGGAGATCGCCGCGATCCTCGCCCTCGCCGACGCCTTCCCAGACCTGGGGCTCCGACTCGACCCGAACGCCGCCTGGAGCGTCGACACTTCCCTGCGTGTCGCCAAGGCCCTCGAATCTTCGCTCGAATACCTCGAGGACCCGACCCCCGGCCTCGCCGGCATGGCCGAGGTGCGCCGCGGCACGACGCTGCAGCTCGCCACCAACATGTGCGTCGTGAGCTTCGCCGACGTGAAGCCCGCCGTCGAGCAGGGCTCCATCGACATCGTGCTCTCCGACCACCACTTCTGGGGTGGGCTCACCCGCTCGCGCACCCTCGGCGGGCTCGCCGAGTCGCTCGACTGGGGCCTGTCCATGCACTCCAACTCGCACCTGGGCATCAGCCTCGCCGCCATGGTGCACCTCGCCTCCGCGACCCCCTCGCTCAGCTACGCGTGCGACACCCACTGGCCGTGGAAGCAGGCAGACGAGGACGTCGTCACGCACGACCTCTCGTTCGTGAACGGCGCCGTCCGAGTGCCGACCGGTCCCGGCCTCGGCGTCGAGCTCGACGAGGACGGCCTCGCGAAGCTGCACGAGCAGTTCCTGGCGAGCGGCATCACGCAGCGCGACGACACCGGCTACATGCAGCGCTTCCAGCCCGACTACACCGTCGCCAGCCCACGCTGGTAGCCGCGAGCCCCGCCGCCCCTTCGAGAGAGCCGGAGACCGCCATGCGCATCCTCGTGACCGACCCGATCATCGCCCGCTTCGCGGAGCTCCTCGCCCGCACCGAGCGGGAGCACGAATGGAGCTTCGCGGCCGAGCTCGGCCCCGCGGAGCTGGAAAGCGCGCTCCGCGGGGCCGACATCGTCATCGCCTCCGTACTCACCGCCCAGCAGGCGTCGTCGCTCCGACCCGACGCGCTCCTCCACGTCACCGGCGCGGGGGCCGACCGCGTGAGCGTCGACGCCCTGCCACCGGGGGTGACGATCTGCAACACCGGCCATCACGGCGCGGCCATCGCCGAGCACGTCGTCATGACGGCGCTCATGCTGCGCCGGCGAGCCCTGCAGGCGGATGCGCAGATGCGCGCGGGCGAGTGGCGCACCATCGGCAACGACGCGAGCGTCCCCTTCCACCCGATGCTGCGCGGAACCACCCTCGGGCTCCTCGGGGTCGGCGAGATCGGGACCGAGGTGGGTCGCCTCGCGCAGGCCCTCGGCATGCGCCTCATCGCGCTCCGGCAGCGGCCGGATGCTCCCCTCCCCGACGGGATCGACCTCGCGGAGGTCTTCGGGCCAGACCGGATGCTCGACTTCGTGGCGGCGTCCGACGTGCTCGTCGTCTCCATCCCCCTCTCGGAGCGCACGCGCGGCGCGATCGGCGCCGCCGAGCTCGCCGCCGCGAAGCCCGAGCTGGTGCTCATCAACGTCGCGCGCGGCGGGGTCGTCGACGAAGACGCCCTCTTCGACGCGCTCGCCGAGGGACGCATCGCCGGCGCCGGCATCGACGTGTGGTGGGGAGCTCCGGATGCGGACGGCCATGCTCCCGCGTCGGTCGAGCGCTTCTCGCCCCTCGCCAACACCGTGCTCACACCTCACCACTCCGGCCACGCCCGCCAGGTCTTCGAGCTGCGGGCCGCCGACATCGCGCGCAACATCGACCTGCGCGCGGCCGGCCTGCCCCTGGAGCGCGTCATCCGCTAGCCCCATTCCCTGCCCCTGCCACTGCCCCTCCCCTGCCGCAGGCTCACGGGGAGATGGTCTCGCGGATGCTGCGGTGCGTGCGCGTCCGCCTGCTCGCCCAGACCTGTGGATTCAGCATCCACGCGCAGCGCAGCACGTGCGCAACCCCCAGGCCTGCGCAGCGCGCCCCCGCGCCCCCACAAACCTGGGGCGTCAGCACCCACGCCCGGCCCAACACGTGCGCAACCCCCAGGTCTGCACAGCACGCCCCCGCGCCCCCACAAACCTGGGACGTCAGCACCCACGCCCGGCCCAACACGTGCGCAACCCCCATATCTGCACGGCGCGCCCCCGCGCCCCCACAAACCTGGGACTTCAGCACCCACGCGCAGCCCAACACGTGCGCAACCCCCAGGTCTGCACAACACGCCCCCGCGCCCCCACAAACCTGGGACGTCAGCACCCACGCGCAGCCCAACAAGTCCGCAACCCCCACGTCTGCACAGCACGTCCCCGCGCCCCCACAAACCTGAGACTTCAGCACCCACACCCGGCCCAACACGTGCGCAACCCCCAGGTCTGCATAGCGCGCCCGGCCCGACGCGTGCGCAACCCCACGGTCTGCACGGCGCGCCCCCGCGCCCCCACAAACCTGGGACTTCAGCACCCACGCCCGGCCCAACACGTGCGCAACCCCCAGGTCTGCACAGCACGCCCCCGCGCCCCCACAGACCTGGGACTTCAGCACCCACGCCCGGCCCAGCAGGTGCGCAACCCCAGAGTCTGCACAGCATGCCCGGCACCACTCCAGACCTGGGGGGGGGTTCGACGTCAACGGCTGCCCGGCGGGATGCGCGAACCCCAGGTCTGCGCTGCAAGGGAGCAGACACCGGCACAGGCGCGAGTGCGAGCGCTCAGGCGAGCAACTGCACGAGCTGCGTCGCCACGAGGAGCACGCAGCCGAGGAGGGACGCGCCGAGCGCGAGCCGCTTCGTGCGCGTCTTGTCGAGATGCGGGGTGATGAACCTGCTCGCGACGAAGCCGAGCAGCACGACGGGGATCATCCACACGACGACGAGCCACGTCTGCGGGGCGACCGCGCCGAAGGCGAGCAGCAGGCCGAACGAGATGATCGACCCGACGAGCAGGAACGCCGACAGCGTGCCGCGCAGACGAGCCGAGTCCGAGCCCTGCCAGATGATGGCCATGGGCGCCCCGCCGATGGAGGTGGTGGTGCCCATGACGCCGGATGCGGCACCCGCCACGATCTGCGACCACCTGGTGACCTTCGGGGCCCACCCGCGCAGCGAGAACACGACTCCGGTGACGACGGTCGCGACCACCACCCACGAGAGCACGGCGGGTGCCATGACCGTGACGAGCAGCGCCCCCGCGACGCTGCCGGGAACGCGGCCGACGAGGGCCCAGCCCGCGCCCCGTAGGTCGAGCGAGTCCTTCTCGGCGACCGTCACGATAGAGGTGAGGAGGATCGACATGATGATGACGGTCGCCGGCAGGAGGGCCGGGTCGATGAGCGCGATGAACGGGGCCGCGAGCATCCCCATGCCGAATCCGATGCCGGCCTGTAGACAGGACGCGGCGAGGAAGATGACGACGAGCGCAACCCACTCGGCCGGAGTCATCGTGCGACTCCGGCCGAGTGGGTGACTGCGGCGCCAACCGCAGGCTCAGACTGCAGATCCTGGATGAGGTTCACACCTCGCCGGCGGGCTCGCGCGTGGGGAGCGCCGGGCGGAGCTTCACCTTGGTGGCCTTCTGCATGAGGCGCCACTTCTGGTTCGGGTCGGTCGCGATGCGCAGCCAGGAGGCCAGCACGTTCGCGGCGACGGCCGTGATGACGATCGCGAGGCCGGGAAGCACCGAGAGCCACCACGCCTGCTGCAGGTACTGGCGTCCCTGCGCCACCATGAGGCCCCAGCTGACGTCTGGCGATTGCACGCCGATGCCGAGGAAGCTCAGCGACGACTCCGCGAGCATGACGTAGCAGAACTCGAGCGTCGCGAGCGTGACGAGGGTCGGCACGACGTTCGGCACGATGTGGCGGAAGATGATGCTCCGCGGCTTGGTCCCGAAGTTGGTCGCCGCATCCACGAACATGCGCGAGCGCAGTTCAGCGGCCTCGGCCCGCGCGGTACGCAGGTAGATCGGGATGCGGGTCAGCGCGAGCACCGCCACGATGTTCGCGAGGCTCGGGTTGAAGACGTACAGGATGACGACGGCGAGCAGCAGCGACGGGAAGCTCATGATGATGTCGGCGATGCGCATCGACACCGACTCGCGCCAGCCCCGGAAGTAGCCGGCCCAGACACCCCAGATGGAGCCGATGATGAGCGCCACGAGCACGGCGGGCACCGCGACGCCGAGCGTCGTCCCCGTCGCGATGACGAGGCGCGCCAGCATGCTGCGGCCGAGCGAGTCGCTGCCGAGGATGAACGCCCAGCCGTTGTCGAGGCTGAACGGGGCCAGGTTGATCGCCGTGAGGTCCTGCTTCGACGCGAGCTCGCCCACCATGAGCGGGCCGAAGACCGCCACGACGGCCACGACGGCGAGGACGGCGGCCGCGACCGTCGCGACCTTGTCCTTGAGCAGCAGCGTGAACATGGAGGGCCGCTCGGCGACGTTCCGCTCGCGCTTCTCCTTCTGCAGGAGCACGTTGGTCGTCGCGGGGGGCTGCTGCGGAGCGGCTCCCGTGCTCGGGCCGCCCGAGATCGGTGGGTTCTGGGGGTCAGACATGCGCCTTGCCCTTCTCTGCGTTGCTGCCGGAGGTGCGAGCGGCAGCTCCGGCCGCATCCCGCTTGTCGTCCTTGTTCGTCGGGCGGATGCGCGACTGCTTCGCGGCGGGCCTGACCCGCGGGTCGAGGAGCGCGTAGCCGAGGTCGATGAGGATGTTGAGGATGAAGATCGACAGGGCAGTGATGAGCACGGCGGCCTGCAGCACGGCGAAGTCGCGTTGGAGGATCGAGTCGATCATGAGCTTCCCGATGCCGGGCCAGCCGAAGATCGTCTCGACGACGACCGCGCCGTTGATGAGGCCGACCGTGAGGTCACCCGCCACCGTCAGAGCTGGGGCCGCCGCGTTGCGCAGCGCGTGCTTGAACACGACCCGGAGTTGGCCTGCGCCCTTGCTGCGGGCCACCTTGATGAACGGCTGCCCGAGCACGCTCACCATGGAGCCGCGGACGATCTGCGTGAGCACCCCGACGGGCCTCAGCATGAGCGTCGCTATGGGGAGGATCCAGGAGAGCCCGCCGCTGTCGACGCCCGAGGTGGGCAGCCAGCCGAGCGTGATCGCGAAGATCCAGATGCCCATGATGGCCAGCCAGAAGTCCGGAACGCTGGCGGCGGCCATCGAGAAGAAGCTCGCGATGCGGTCGGCGACGCCGTTGGGCTTGAGCGCCGCCCAGCTGCCGATGATGACGGCGAGGACCACGGTGAGGAGCATCGTGACGCCGGCCAGCTGCAGCGTGGCCGGGAAGGCCCGCAGCACCATGGCTGCTGCGGGCTCTCCCGTTCGGAGGGACTCGCCGAAGTCGAAGCGCAGCACCCCGGAGAAGTAGTTGACGATCTGCATCCACAGCGGCTGGTCGAGCCCGTTGCGGACCGCGAAGTCCTCTTTCATCTGCTCCGTCGCGTTGAGCGGCAGGTACAGGCTCGCCGGGTTTCCGGTGAGGCGAGCCAGGATGAACACGCCGAGGACGACGGCCACGAGCGGCAGCAGGCTGGAGACGATTCTGGTTCTGAGATAGGTCCACATGAGCGGCTGCTTTCTCCGGGGTGGCGGGCGGCCGTCAGGCCGCTGGCTTCACCTCGGCGATGCGCAGCTCGTCGCCGCTCGCCGAGTTCGGCTCGTAGGTGATGCCAGACGCGATGCCGAGCAGGCCCGTCTGGTGCGCGATGTGCGCGAACTGCACGATCTCCTCGTTCTGGTCGGCGAAGATCTGCTCGTACGCCGTCTGTCGCTCGTCGCCGGAGGTCTTCGCCGCAGCGTCGAGCTTCTGGTCGAACTCGGGGGTGCCGAACGTCGACTGGGCTCCCGTGGAGCTCATGTACTGGTCGACCGTGAACTGGGCGTCACCGGCCTGGTTGCCGTGCTGCACGAGCAGCGCGATGGGGCCCTCGTTCGTGACGAACGGGCGCAGCTGGTACTGCAGGTGCTGCGTCGTGTCGACCATGCGGAGCTCGACGTTCAGGCCCGCCTGGGTGAGCTGCTCCTGCAGGACCTGCGAGAGCTCGTTGACCTTCGGGAATTGCGCCGTCCGCGTCACGAGGGTGATCTTCGTGTCCACGGGCACGCCGTCGGCCTTGGCCTCGGCAACAAGCGCCTTCGCCTTGTCGAGGTCGAACGCCCACGGCTCGAGCGAGTCGTTGTGTCCGACGACGCCCTCGGGGATCAGCTGCGAGGCGACGACGTCGCCGTTCGGGTAGAGGGAGGAAATGATGCCCTCCTTGTCGACGGCGAAGTTGATCGCCTGACGGACGCGGATGTCATCCAGCGGCGCGATGTCGCCCGAGAAGCGGAGCGCGATCGTCTCGTTGTTCGGGTAGCTGACGCCGTTCTCGCCGATGCCGTCATCCGGGCTGAGGCCCATCGCGATGTCGGCCTCGCCGCCCGTGATCATGGCGGCACGGACCGTGCCCTCGCCGCGCCACTGGTAGTCGACCTGCGGGTAGGCGGGGGCGTCGCCCCAGTAGCCGTCGTAGGCGTTCAGCGTGAGCTTCGTTCCCACGTCCCACTGCCCGATCTGGTACGGGCCGGTGCCGATGGGCTCACGCACCTTGTCGGTGGTGCTCGTCGTGGTCGGGACGATCTCGATGAAGGACAGCTTCAGGGGGAGGATGGGGTCGGCCTCGGGCGTCGTGACGGTGAGCGTCGTCGCGTCGACCGCGTTCACCTCGAGGTCGGTCTCGCCGAAGACGTAGCCCTCGACGTTGCAGCCGAGGTCGCTGTTCACGGCGCGGTCGATCGAGAAGGCCGCAGCCTCGGCGTCAAAGGGCGTGCCGTCCTGGAAGGTGACGTCGTCACGCAGCGTGAAGGTCCACTCGGTGTCGCTCGTCTGCTCCCATTCGGTCGCGAGCAGCGGGTCGAGGTCGCCCGTCGTGGGGTTGCGCTCGATGAGCGGCTCCGTGATGTTCGAGCGCACGACGACGCCCGTCGAGGTGAGGTTCGCCTCGCAGGGCTCGAGCGTCGGCGGCTCCTGCTGGAGGACGACCCGGAGCGCACCGGCCGCTCCGCCGCCAGTGCCGCCCGCGGCGCCGTCCGAGTTGGCGACGGCGCAGCTCGTGAGGAGCAGCGCGGCGGCCCCGACGGCGACGGCCTTGGTGACGGATGCGATGGGACGGCGTGCGCGTGACGGGCGGTGAGCTGGGGATCGCCCGATGGTCGGGGACGGTTCGTGTGAAGAAGACATCGTTGTTCCTCCGGTGTTGTGAACTCGAGAGCCTTGCCCTGAGTCAGTGGTTCTCCTCGTTGAGACGCCTTCAGCTTGTGTCCGCAGATTCGGCGGCGTCAACAGAGCTGAGCGAGGGAGCCGCGGGGGACGGCGGGAGGCGCGGGGCCGGACTCAACACTAGCGACCCGCGTTCCCTTGCGATTACTGGCAACACACACATCAATGCTCCGAGTGAATCAATCTATGCAAAGTGCATCTTGGACCAGCATCGGTCGTGCGTCCTACGATCCAGACATGGAAACCCCTCTCGCGTCGACCCCAGCCACCGCACCCAACGGCCCGCCCGACACCACGCCCGTGCCCCCCTCGCCCGGCACTGCGGCCACCGTGCTGCGCGTCGGACCGCTCATGCCGCAGCTGGAGAAGGAGCTCATCGCCGAGTTCGACGCTCCACGCATCTCGGCCGTCGCCGACGAGCTGACACCGGAGCGCGAGCAGGAGCTCACGCAGGTGCGCGTCGTCGTCACGGGCGGACGCTTCGGCGTGTCCGCAGCGCTCATGGACCGCCTCCCCGCCCTCGAGGCGATCGTGAACTTCGGGGTCGGCTACGACACGACCGACACCGTCGCAGCCCGCGAGCGCGGCATCGCGCTCAGCAACACCCCCGACGTCCTGAACGACTGCGTCGCCGACACCGCCCTCTCGCTCCTGCTCGACGTGTACCGGGGCATCAGCGCCTCCGACCGCTACGTGCGAGCCGGCTCCTGGGCCTCGGGCAACTTCCCGCTCACGACCAGATTCACGGGAACCAGAGTCGGCATCGTCGGCCTCGGGCGGATCGGCTCCGCCATCGCGCAGCGTCTGCAGGGCTTCGACTGCCGCATCAGCTACCACAACCGCCGCGAGATCCCGGGCTCCCCGTTCCCGTACGTCGACTCGCTCGTCGAGCTCGCACGCCGCAGCGACGCCTTGGTCGTGGCCGCGGCGGGAGGGCCGGACTCGCAGAAGCTCATCTCCGCAGAGGTCCTCGAGGCGCTCGGCCCGGACGGGGCGCTCGTGAACATCTCCCGTGGCTCCGTCGTCGACGAGGACGCGCTCGTGGCCGCCCTGACGGCCGGCACGATCCGCGGAGCCGGCCTCGACGTGTTCGCGGACGAGCCGAACGTGCCAGAGGAGCTCCTCGACCTCGACAACGTCATCCTGCTCCCCCACCTCGGCAGCGGGACCGTCGAGACCCGAGCGGACATGCGGCAGCTCGTCCTCGACAACCTCGCATCCTGGCTCGAGAACGGCACCCTGCTCACCCCCGTGAAGCTCTGAGCACCCCAGTGAAGCTCTGAGCAGGCCAGTGCAGCGCTGAGCGCGCCGGTTGACTGCTCAGCGCACCTGACCACACGAGGAAGACCTCACCCCGGTTCGGGTGAGGTCTTCCTCGTGTCACGGGCTTTCGACGGGGGCGGAACCGGTGGCGCCGTCGGACTACCGGTGGCGACACCCAGCCCCGGTGTCGACTCAGCGCCACCGGTGTCGACTCAGCGCCACCAGCGGCGACTCAGCACGACTGGCGGTGATTCAGTACTTGGCGGGCAGCTGAATGCGCCCCTCGACCATGCGAGGAACGCCCCACTCATTGGCGTCGCGCAGCGCCTCGGGCAGGAGAGCGTCCGGCACGTCCTGGTAGGCGACGGGGCGCAGGAACCGTTCGATGGCAAGCGCCCCGACCGACGTCGAGCGCGCATCCGACGTCGCCGGGTACGGCCCGCCGTGCACCATGGAGTAGCCGACCTCGACGCCGGTGGGCCAACCGTTGAAGAGGATGCGCCCGACCTTGCGCTCGAGCACGGGCAGGAGGGCTCGGGCCTCGTCGGCGTCAGCGTCGGCCGCGAGGACCGTTGCCGTCAGCTGCCCCTCGAGCTGCTCCGCGAACTCGCGCAGCTGCTCGGTGCCGTCGTAGCGAAGGACAAGCCCGGCGGCGCCGAAGATCTCGCCCTCGAGCGCTTCGCCGAAGGCCTCGACGGCATCGCTGAACACGATCGGCGCCGGGGCGTTCGCCGCAGTGTCGGCCTGCCCACGCGCGACGACCGTCGCACCGGAGGCCTCGCGTTCGGCGACCCCTTCGCGGTAGGCGTCGCCGATGCCGGACGTGAGCATGGTCTGGCCGTTCGCCGCGGCGATGCGAGTGCCCACCTCGGCGAGGAAGGCGTCTCCTGACTCACCGCTCGGCACGAGGACGACCCCGGGGTTGGTGCAGAACTGGCCGGAGCCCAGCGTGAGCGAGCCGACGTAGTCGGCTGCGACCTTCGCTGGGTCGGCGGCGAGCGCCGCCGACAGGACGAACACGGGGTTGACGCTGCTCATCTCGGCGTAGACCGGAATCGGCTCCGCTCGCTGCTGGGCGACGCGCACGAGGGCGAGCCCGCCGGAACGTGAGCCGGTGAAGCCCACCGCCTTGATGCGCGGGTCGGCCACGAGGCCCTGCCCGATGACCCGCCCGGAGCCGTACAGCTGCGAGAAGACGCCGCTCGGCAGGCCGGAGGCCTCGACGGCGCGCGCGATCGCGTGGCCGACGAGCGCCGCCGTGCCCAGGTGGCCGCTGTGCGCCTTCACCACGACGGGACTGCCCGACGCGAGCGCGGAGGCCGTGTCGCCGCCCGCCGTCGAGAACGCGAGCGGGAAGTTGCTCGCGCCGAAGACGGCGACGGGGCCGAGCGGGATCTTCCGCTGGCGGATGTCGGCGCGTGGGAGGGGCGCCCTGTCCGGCAGCGCCTCGTCGACGCGGGCGCCATGCCAGCTGCCCTCGGCCACGACCTTGGCGAAGAGGCGCAGCTGCCCGGTCGTGCGCCCGACCTCGCCGGTCAGCCGCGCGACCGGGAGCCCGGTCTCCTCGTGGGCGCGGGCGATGATCTCGTCCTTGTCGGCCTCGATCTCCGCCGCGATCCGCTCCAGGAAGGCCGCCCGATCAGCCGGTGACGTCGAGCGGTACTCGTCGAACGCCTCGTGCGCCGCCTGAACGGCGGCCTCGAGCTCCTCGCTCGTGTTGCTGCGGAAGGTCGGCGCGAGCACCGCCCCGTCCGCGGCGCGACGAGCAACGAGCTCGTCGCCGCCCCCGAGTTCGCTGCTTCCGGCGATGAGCGAATGTGGTGCCAGCGTCATTGCGTGCCTTTCTTCGTGCGTTGGAGCGAGCCTCGCGCGTTGGAGCGAGGCCCGTGCGTTGGAGTGAGCCTCATGCGTTGGAGTGAGCCTCGCGCTGTGGTGAGTCCTCCTTCGAGGCTATGGCCGACCACCGACAGTGGCGCTTCAGAATCTGCATGACCCGATGCCGATTCGACATGCACGCAGCACGTGCTTCCCTCCTCTCACGGGGCAGGTCCTTTCCTGGCGCGGGGCGGGTTCGGGCGTGAACCGCTCAGCGGCCGCCCTCGTCCTCGTTCCCGACTTCCCCCGCCGAGCCGGCCTCGTACTCCCCCAGGTCGCCCGCGTCCCGGTCCCACGCGTCGAGCACGGGACCCACGATGCGCCAGAGCTCCTCGGCGACATCCCCACGCACGGAGAGCAGCGTGCTGCCACCGAGCATGCCCGCTATCACCCTCGCGTAGGGGTCAGCGCTGTTGTCGTCGGCGGGGGCGTCGAGCGGGATGCGCGTCGGCTCCGCTCCCGGATCGGCGGGCGTCAGGACGATCTCCTGCCTCGCAGCCCCGATGGCCTTCCCGGAGCGCAGGAGGAACGGGATGCCCAGCCACCTCGGCGTCTCGACCCGCAGCGTGATCTCCGCGAGCGTCTCGGTGCCGCGCTCGGGTTCCACGTCCTCTTCGTCGACGTACGCCGGGAGCTGCTTGCCGCCGACCTCACCCGCCGTGTAGCGCGCCCGGCGTGCAGAGACCGGCTCGTCGTCCCACACGCTCACGTTGCGGAGCACGTCGATCATGGCGTCGTCGAGCGTGCCGGCCGGCTCGCCGTCGTGCGCCGCATCGCGCGCGCTCTCCTGGTCGCCCGGCCGCTCCATGGCCGTGAGCGCGAGCATGAGCATGAGGTGGCTCTGCAGCATGTCGCGCAGCGCTCCGGTCTCGTCGTAGAAGGCACCGCGTCCCTCGATGCCGAGCTCCTCCTCGAAGACGATCTCGACCCGCCCGAGGGGGCCGCCCTCGCTCGCCTCGACGAGGGGGACGCCGCTCGCGTCGACGACCTCGCGTGAGCGCATCAGCTCGACGGCGGCCGGCGTGCCCAGGAAGTGGTCGATGCGCCACAGTCGCTCGTCGGGCACGACCTTGGCGAGGGCCTCGTTGAGTTCTCGTGCATCGGCCTCGCTCTCTCCGAAGGGCTTCTCGATCGCGATCCGCAGCTCCCCCGGCAGCTCGAGCTCGGCAAGCGCCGCAGCGACCTTCTTGCCCATGGCGGGCGGCAGGGCGATGTAGAGCAGCGGCGCGGTCGGGCACGCATCGAGCAGCTCCCGCAGCTCCTCGGGCGACGATGCGTCGGTCGCCACGAACTCGGACCTCGCCACGAGCCCATCGATGGTCGCGGCGGACACGCTGGCGGCCTCGAGGCTGCGGCGGACGACGCCCCGCCACTCGTCGCGGGACTGCGGCGTGCGGGCAGCCCCGATGAGGTGCACCTCGACCTCCGGGCTCGCGTCGACGACCTTCGCGATGCCGGGCAGCAGCAGGCGCTCCGTCAGGTCGCCGCCCGCGCCGAGGATGGCGATCGTGCGTCTGACCGGGCCGCCGATGGCGATCTCCGGAATCTCGGGCGTCTCGGTGCTCGTGTCCATGCGGCCTCGCAATGCTGGTCTCGGGATGCTGGTCTCGGGATGCTGGTCTCGGGATGCTGGTCTCGGGATGCCGGTCCCTGTGGGGCTCGTTCCGGCGCGAGACTACGCGCTCGTGCCCGGGAATCCTCCGGAGTCGCCCGACCTCGACGGCTGCTCCGGTTTCGGCAACGGCTCTGGCTCCGGGGCTGAGACCGACACCGGCAGCCGCACCGCCCCCGGGGCGAGCACCGGCACGATGCCGTACTCGAACTCGCCGAGGTAGCGGAACACGTCCCCGAGCAGCGGCGCCCGCAGGCGCACGTCGACGCACTGGCGCCCGTCGCCGTCCGGATGCGCGCGCTCGTCGAGCGTCATGGTCACGATGCGCGGCAGCGGGATGCGCAGGTGCCGGATGGGTGACGCGGCGTCCGCCCCGGGCACTCCGCGCACCCCGTGAACCCGGCGCACCCCGCGCACGCCGCGCGTCGGCAGGTGCGGCATGCGGAGCCTGAGCGCGAGCCTCGTCGATCGCATCCGCAGGCCGCCGTCTTCGACGGACAGCTCGAGCTCGACCTCGAGCCCGCGACGCCTGCCGAGCCGGTCGACGAGGCGCGGCCGCGCTCCCGGGCTGCGGATGACGCTCATGGTGTCCTCCATCACGCGGGTCACGTGGGGAAACTCGAACTCCCGTCGCGCGGAGAGCGCCCCGGGCCCATCCGGCCGGTTGACGACGGTGAACGGCACGTCGCGGCCGCGCTCGGGGAAAAGGACGTGACGCCACGCGAGCCAGGCAAGCACCGGGCGCAGCAGCCGGTAGCGGGAACCGGCCCAGGCGTAGACACCTCGCCCGCGGCCCTCATGCCCGGCCGGGATCGGCCCGAAGTAGCGCTGAAGCTGGGCGTCGAGGCGCGCGAAGTCGTCACCGAGCACCGCCTCGGAGACGGACAGCGACCCCACGGCCCGCGGCTCGACGCCAAGCCCGACGCCGGCCCCGACGCCAGGCTCGGGCTCGGGCTCGGGCTCGGGTACGCCAGCGCGGTCCATCTCGCGGTCCAGCCCGCACTTCATCCCACGCTCCGCCGCACCCTCTCCCCCGGCCATCAGGCCCTCACGTCGGAGGCCAGCGCGAGGAGCTCGCGCAGCGGGGCCCGCACGACGGGGATCCGCGTGAGCGGCAGCGTCATCCGCAGCAGGTTGAGCGCGCGGTCCAGGATGCGGCTCGTGCGCTCGCGCCCGGGCGAGGAGTCGTAGACCCAGAGCAGCGCGAGCAGCAGGTGGCTCAGCACGAGCGCCTGCGGCAGGCCAGCCCTGAACTCGTCGGGAAGCGGCGACTTCGCCCCCTCGACGGCGCTCTCGAAGAGCCCCCGGATCACCGCGAGCGCCGGCGCCGATTCCTCGGAGAGCGGGTTGATGGGCGAGCGCGGCGACACCGAGGCCGCAAGGAACTCCGGGGCGTGCGAATGGTAGGGCTCGAGCTGCTCGAGTCCGGTGCGGTAGACGACGGCGAGGCGATCCACGAGGTCGCGCACACCGTCCAGCTGTGGTTCTGCTGCGGCGGCGTGGCCGAGCTGGACGTCGAGGTACAGCTCCTGCACGAGGTGGTTCTTGGTGGCGAAGTGGTAGTTGGTGGTGCCGACCGACACCCCGGCCTCGTCGGCGATGCGCCGCACCGTCGTGGCGTCGTAGCCGCGCTCGCGGAAGGACCGGAGTGCGATGTCGCGAATGAGGGCGCGGGTCCGCTCGCGCTTCGTGGGTGTCGCTCCCGGTTCGATCATCTCGCCGCCCTTAGAACTGAACATGTTCAGAAAGTACTACACTCGGCCACATGGAACCGAAGAACCACGCCGCGCAGTCCCCCGCCACCAGCCGACGCCGCGTCGTCATCGCCGGGGCAAGCGGGTTCGTGGGCCGAGCCCTCGCCGCCGATTTCGAGCGCGACGGCTGGGAGATCACGCGCATCGGCAGACACGAGTCGGTGCGCTGGGGCGATCCCGCGGCGATCCAGCGGGCCATCGACGGCGCCGAGGTGCTCATCAACCTCGCCGGCAAGTCCGTGAACTGCCGCTACACCGATGCCAACAGGAACGAGATCCTGCGCTCGCGGGTCGAGACGACGAGCGCACTGCGGTCCGCCGTCGAGACCGCGACCGCCCCTCCGCGCGTCTGGTTCAACGCGTCGACGGCCACCATCTACCGCCATGCCACCGACCGGCCGAACACGGAGTCGACGGGCGAGCTGGGGCAGGGCTTCTCCGTCGACGTCGCCCGCAGCTGGGAGCACGCGTTCTTCGAGGGCGAGCTGCCCGGCACTCGTCGGGTCGCGCTCCGCATGGCGATCGTGCTCGGCGACGGCCCCGCCGCGAGCAAGCTCTTCACGCTTGCCCGCATCGGCCTCGGCGGGCCCAACATCGACGGCTGGGCGCCGAACCACCGTCGCTACCGGGGCATCGGCAGCGCGCCGAGCGGCGACGGACGCGCCCCGCAGTACCGCACGAGAGGCCGCCAGAAGTTCAGCTGGGTGCATGTCGACGATGTCGTGGGGGCCGTCCGCTTCCTCCTCGACCGAGCGGAGCTCGACGGCGTCGTGAACGTGTCCAGCCCGAACCCGAGCGACAACCGCACTCTCATGGCCGGCATCCGCCGCGCCGTGCGGGCCCCCTTCGGCATGCCGTCCTGGCGGTGGATGCTCGAGCCCGCGATGGCCGTGCTGCGCACCGAGCCCGAGCTCATCCTGAAGAGCCGGTGGGTGCTGCCGGAGCGCCTCACGGAGGCCGGCTACCACTTTGTGCACCCCGAACTCAACCCCACGCTGCGGCAGGTCGCCCGGGAGCTAGGCTGAGCGGCACCCCCACCCCCACCCACCTCGGCAGGTTCGGAGAACGCTCCCCTCGATGACGCACGCCACCGCACGCCTCGCGCACCTCGCGGAGTTCTTCGCACCCGAGAACGGCCCCGTTTCCGAGGACGACCGCCCCGTGGGGCTCGCCATCGGCAACTGCCAGGCAGAATCGCTCCGTCTCGCGCTCGGCGACGACGTCCGCTTCGTGCGCACTCCGCCGGTGCACGAGCTCGAGGCCACCGACCTCCCGTACCTCGAGGCCTGGCTCGGCCGCGCGAGCTTCCTCGTCTCCCAGCCCGTGCGCGACGACTACCGCGGGCTGCCCGTCGGCACGCGGCAGCTCGCAGCACAGCTGCCGAGCGACGCGCGCGTGGCCCTGTTCCCCGTCATCCGGTTCGCTGGCCTCTACCCCTTCCAGGCGATCATCCGCCCACCGTCCGACACCTCGCTGGTGCCACCCCTCGTGCCGTACCACGACCTCCGCATCCTGGCCGAGGCGGCGGGGGTGGATGCGCTCCCCGTGTCCGCTTCGCGGAACGCGGTCGCGGCCGTCGCCGCCGAGTCGATCGCCCAGCTCCGCACCCGCGAGGAGCACCACGGCACCGTGACGGTCTCAGACCTCTTCCGGCACCCCACGTTCGCGCAGGCGCGCACGATCAACCACCCCGGCAACCCCATCTGGCTCGAGACCGCGAGCCGCGTGCGCGATCGCCTCGGCCTCCCGGAGGTTGCCATCACCCTCGACCGCGAGATCCTGAACTCCATCCACGCACCCCGCGAGCAGTCCGTCATCGACGCGTGGGGGCTCGAGGACGTCGCGACCGAGTCGTGGACCGTCGAAGGCAAGGCCATCCCAGCCGACCGCATCCGCGATGCCCACCTCGCCTGGTACCGGGAGCACCCGGATGCCGTCGCGGCGGGGCTCGCCAGGCACGGGGCGACGTTGGAAGCGCTGAGGGCCGCGTGAGCACCACGCCCCTGCTCCTGCACCGCGACGACGAGACCCACGGCGTCGACCAATACGCGCGCGCCGTCGCGACAGCCGTCGCGAAGCTCGACTCCGCCGTCACGTACCGCAGTGCGCACGGGCTCGACTCCTCGCAGCTCGCGCACGTCCACTTCACCGACCGCCTCTGGGGCAGCACCCCCGAACGCGCCGCCGAGCGGTTCGAGCGCCTCGCCGCGCGCGGACCAGTGAGCGTCACCCTCCACGACGTCCCACAGCCCTCCGACGGTGAACGCGGCTTCCCCCGTCGCACCGACTGCTACCGCAGGGTCGTGGCGGCCGCGGCCGGCACCGTCTGCAACAGCGCCCACGAGCAGCGACTCCTCGAGCTCGCCCTCGGCCGCCGCGTGGAGGTGCACGTCGTGCCGCTCCCGGCGCAGCCACCGCAGCCCCGCCCCGTCGACTGGCAGCCGAGCGACGAGATCGCCGTGCTCGGCTTCTACTACCCGGGCAAGGGGCACCTCGAGGTCGTCGAGGCCGTCGCCACCATCCCGGCCTCCGATCGTCCGCGCGTCGTGGCCCTCGGATGCGCGTCCGCCGGGCACGAGCAGGAGCTCGTCGACCTCGGCAGGTACGCGGCCGAGCTGGGCGTCGAGTTCACGAGCACCGGGTTCCTCTCCCCCGAGGATCGCCTCGCGCGCAGCCGGGCCGTCGCCGTGCCGATCATCGCGCACCAGCACGTGTCGGCCTCCGGCTCCCTCACCGACTGGCTGTCCGCAGGCCGCAGGCCGCTCACGGTCGACTCCGACTACTTCCGCGAGATGGACACCATCCGCCCGAAGACCATGCTGCTCGTGCGGGATGGCCAGCTCGCCGAGGCGCTGCGAGGTGCGCTCCGCGAGCCCGAGTCGACGTGGCTCGACGAGACCACGTCGACCTCGCCGAGCATCGAGGAGATCGCCCGCGCCTACCTCACCTGGTGGGCGGCGCTGTGAGCGCAAGCGCATCCGAGCTGCCCCCGTTCGGCCGCCCGGTGCCCGGCAACCGCTGGGACCTCGCCCTCGCTGACGCTGGCTCCAGCAATGACGGTTGCGGTGGCACTGGCACTGGCGCTGATGCACGTGCCGGGGACCCCGAACCGCGAAGCGTCTCGGTCATCGTCGTGCACTTCGAGCAGCAGGCGGAGCTCGACCGCACCCTCGCGGCCCTCGCGCGGCAGACGCATCCGACCGAGCTGCTCGAGGTCATCGTCGTCGATGACGGGTCGCGAGCGGCGCCACGTGTGCCACCGGAGGTGCGCCTCCTCGTCCAAGAAGACCTCGGCTTCCGGGCCGGTGCCGCGAGGAACCTCGGCGCGCGCGCCGCGACGGGCGACGTGCTGTGCTTCCTCGACGCCGACACCGCACCGGAGCCCGAGTACGTGTCGCGGATGGCGGCGCTGCCGTCCCTCCTCCCGGAGGCTGTCGTCGCGGGGCACCGCAAGCACGCGGACTTCGCCGGCATCGACACAGACGCTGCGGTCGAGGTCGCCGGGCCCGAGCACGAACTCGAGGAACCCGCCTGGCTCGCCGACGCCTACCGTGATTCGCGCAGGCTGCTCGATGCCGACGACCGCTCCTACCGGTTCGTCATCGGCGCCGTCTTCTCCTGCACCCGCTGGTTCTTCGACCAGACGGGTGGCTTCGACGAGGACTTCCTCGGCTACGGCGGCGAAGACTGGGAGTGGACCCACCGAGCCTGGCTCGCCGGGGCGGTGCTCGCCTATGAGCCGGCCGCCGTGGCGTGGCACGACGGCCCGGACTGGGCGGGAAGGACCGCCGCCGACGCAGATAGCCAGGTGCACAAGAACGACGAGACCCTGCTGCTCTCGCGGAAGATCGGCGTCGACGGCTCTCGACCCCGCGCACTCCGCACGGCGGCCCCCGACGTCATCGCCGTACTGGCCGCTGCGCCGAGCGCAGGTGCCGCCTTCGTCTGCGTGGACAGCCTCCTCGAGCACCTCCCCCACGCGAGCGTCGTCGTCCCGGACGAGCACCACCGGGTCTTCGGTTCGGACACGAGGGTGGTCCCAGCCTCGCGCGCCCTCCCTCGCGGGCGAGTCCGCATCGACATCGACGCCGCCGTGCGCTTCGGTCGACCCGAGGCGAGTACCCTGCAGCGCGCCGTGTCCGAGGTCGGCATCTCCGACCTCGGGGCGGTCCGCCTCGGCGAGCACGTCGTCGTGAGGTCGGAGCGCGCGCTCCGTCGCACCGAGCGCTGGGGTGCGGCCGCCGCGTGGCGCACCGAGCAGCGGCCCGACGCCACGGTCCGGGCCCTGCCCGGCGACGTCAGCGTCGCCGCCCATCTCGGCGGATGGCTCTCCCTCGACTGAACGCCCCGCACGTGGATGCCGCACCGGTGAACGCCGCGCACGTGAATGCCGCACACGAGCGACATGGGCGCGGAATTCTCGAAACTAGGGAAAAATAGCAAGGTCGCCCTAACCCGAGGCGTCTCGCGGCTCAGTTCCCGCACATCCGAAGCACGTCGACCGCACCAAGCAGGAGGCCACCGCGTGGCAGCAGCGCAGACGACCGGGCCGAGGCGCCTCATCGTGCAGACCGCGATGAGTGTCAAGCGCTGGCTCGCCCCGGCGACGGCCCTCTTCGTGTCGCACCAGCTCTGCGAGGTGGCGGTGCCGGTCGTGGTGGGCCTCGTCATCGACCGAGGCATCGTCGACCGGGACGTACCCCAGCTCGCGGTGTGGGTCGCGGTGCTCGTCGCCGTCTTCGTGCTGCTGGCCTGGTCGTACCGGACCGGCGTCTACTTCCTCGTGAACGGCATCCAGCGAGCACACCACGAGCTGCGGATGCGGGTGAGCGAGCGGAGCCTCGACCCCCGAGGGTTCGGCGACCGGCAGCGGCCCACGGGTGAGCTGCTCGGCGTCGGCGGTTCCGACGTGCAGCGGGTCGCGTTCGGGGGTCTCCTCTTCGTGCACCCCGTCGCCGAGCTCGCCGCCGTCATCGCCGCCGGCGTGGTGCTCATCAGCATCGCCTGGCCGCTCGGGGTCGCCGTGATCGTCGGCGGCCCCCTCTTCCTCCTGCTGCTCGACCGCTTCGGCAGGCACCTGCGCGCGCGGGCCGAAGACCAGCAGCGGCTCACCGCCGACTCCGCGTCGCTCGCCGCCAACGCCATCGCGGGGTTCCGCACCCTCACAGCGCTCGGGGCGACGGGCCGGGCCGCCCGCAGCTATGCGGAGGCGAGCCAGCGGGCGCGCGTCGCGGCGATCGCGACGAGGCGAGCCGAGGCGTGGTTCGTGGGCGTCTCGAGCACCGCGACGGGGATCTTCGTCGTCGCGATCGGCCTCATCGCCGCGGCCCTCGCCGCCCAGGGCAGCATCACGGTCGGGCAGCTCATCACCGTCGTCGGCGTCGTCCAGGTCGTCATGGGCCCCATGGAAGCGCTCGCCGTCAACGTGGGCGCCGTGTGGGCGCGAGCCGGCGCCTCCGCGAAGCGCGTGCTCTCCCTGCTCCAGGCCCCCTACGCGCGGGAGCCGCGCGAAGGCGACGGACCAGCCGTCGACCCGAGTGCGGAGACCTCGGGCGGCGCGTCGGCCCGCGAGCGCCCGACCGCAGCGCGCCCGGTCCGTGTGGGCCTGACCCCGGCACTCGCGGTCTCCGGCCTCACCGGCGCGCACCTCCGCGAGGTGAGCTTCACGGTCGAGCGGGGCGAGATCATCGGCGTCGTCGCCGACGCCCACGACGCCGCCGAGCTCGTCGGACTGCTCGGCGGGCGCATCCACCCGCCCCTCGGCACCATCACGGTCGACGGGCTCCCGCTCGCGGAAGTCGACGCCGAACGCCTCCACGAGCTCGTGACCGCGGCGCCCCACGCCGCCCACACCGTTCCGGGCACCGTCGCGGCGAACGTCGTCGGCGTGACCGGGGTCGCCGGCGCGCGACGATCGCCCGACGACGCGCTCGCGGCCGCCGCCTTCGAGGACGTGCTCGAGCAGCTGCCGAACGGCATCCGCACCCCACTCGGCGGTGCGGGGCGCACCCTCTCCGGCGGCCAGCGCCAGCGGCTCGCCCTCGCCAGGGCCCTCGCCGCCCCGGCCCCCGTCCTCGTGCTGCACGAGCCGACCGGATCCATCGACGCCGTCACCGAGCAGCACATCGGCGAGCGGATGCGCACGGCCACGGCCCAGCGCGCGACCGTCGTGGTCTGCTCCAACCCGCAGCTCCTCGTCAGGGCCGACCGCGTGCTCGTGCTCCGCGACGGCAGCATCGCGGCAGAGGGAACCCACGACGAGCTGATGTCGACGGACCCCCGCTACGCGGAGGCGGTCGCATGACGGGCGTGCACTCGTCGGCCAAGCCCGCGACGCTGCCGACCGCGAGCGGCAAGCGCGCAGCCAGGCTCGCCTGGCATCTGCTCACCCTTCGCCCGTGGATGCTCGTGCTCTCGATCGCCCTGCTCGGGGCCGCCGCGGGCGCAGCGCTGCTCGTGCCCACGGGGCTGGGGCGTCTCGTCGACGCCGTCACGGGCGTCGACCACAGCCTCCTCGACGTCGCGCTCCTGCTCATCGCCGGGATCGCGGGCAGCGCGGCCCTCGGCGCCCTCGGCTCGATGGCGCTCGCCGCGGTCCTGGAGACGGCGCTCGCCCGCCTCCGCGAGGACTTCGTCTCCGCCGCGCTCTCCCTGCCGCCCGTCCTCGTCGACGAGATCGCCGACGGCGAGCTCGTCTCCCGGGCCACCGACGACGTCGACACCGTCGGCGAGGTGACCACGGGCGCCGTGCCTGCCGTCGTCTCGGCGGGCCTCGCGGTCATCGCGACGGGCATCGGCCTCGCCGTCCTCAACCCCCTGTTCCTGCTCGCCATGCTCACCGTCGTGCCCGTGCACGCCTTCGCCTTGTGGCGCTACCTGCGGAAGGCGCCACGCCTCTACGCCGCCGAGCGGGTCGCCGTCGCGGCGCGCTCCCGCGAGATGGTCTCCGCCATCCAGGCCCTCCCCACCGTGCACGCCTTCGGGTGGGGCAAGGCCATCACCGAGCGCATCCGCACGCGCTCCTGGAACGTGCTGCGCTGGTCGCTGCGCACCCGCATCGTGCAGAGCCGCTTCGGGTTCCGCATGAACATGGCCGAGGCCGTCGGCCTGGCATCGGTCCTCCTCGTCGGCGCCTGGCTCGCCTTCAGCGGTTCGGCGACGATCGGCGAGGTCACGACCGCGGCGCTGCTCTTCCAAGCCCTCTTCGGGCCCTTCATCGCGCTGCTCATGCTCGTCGACGACCTGCAGTCGGCGGGCGCCTCGCTCGCCCGCGTCGCGGGCGTCATCCAGCTCGCTCCGGCACCGGCCGGGCTCTCCGCACCCGCCTCCGCGGCAGGCGCCGCGATCGCGGCCGCCGTCGCCGGGGAGCCAGCCACCCCCGACGTGGAGCTGCGCGGCGTCGTCGCCACATACCCTGGCCGCCCGGCGGTCCTCTGGATCGACGAGCTGCGCATCCCGGCAGGCCAGCGCGTCGCGATCGTCGGCTCGTCCGGCGCAGGCAAGAGCACCCTCGCGCGCGTGCTGATGGGGCTCCTCGACGTGCGCGAAGGGCGCGTCGACGTCGCCGGTCTCGACCCGGCGCTCATGGAGGAGAACGAGCGGGCGCGACGGGTCGTGATGGTGAGCCAGGACGTGCACGTCTTCTCGGGGACCCTCCGCCACAACCTCCTCATGGCGCGCGAGAACGCAAGTGACGCGGAGCTGCACGAAGCCCTCGAATCGGTCGCGGGGCCACGATGGCGGCACACGTTCGCCGACGGCCTCGAGACGCTCATCGGCGAGGGCAACGCCGAGCTCACGGCCACGGATGCGCACCGTCTCGCCCTCGCTCGTGCGCTCGTGACCCGCGCCCCCATCGTCATCCTCGACGAGGCGACGGCCGACGCCGACACGACCGACGCACGCGCCCTCGAGGCCGCGGCACGGCGGGCCCTCGCGGGGCGGACGGTCGTCACCGTCGCCCACCACCTGACGCAGGCGAGCAGCGCCGAACGGGTGCTCGTCATGGAGCACGGCCGCATCGTGGAGGACGGAACGCACGACGAGCTGCTCGATTCCGAGGGCCCCTACCGTGAGCTGTGGGCCGCCTGGTCGTCGCACCGATCCCGCGCGCCCCGCGAGCAGCGGCAGCGGACCGAGCCCAGCGACACGACCGACACCGAGAGGCACCGCGACTGACGCACTACAGGGGCCCGAGCACGGCAGAGGGATCGGCGTCGAACGCCAGCGTCTCGAGCACCTCGAGCAACTGCCGCTCCTCGTAGCGGAAGTGCGACTCCATGATCGCCGCGATGCCCTCGAGGTGGCGGTCGAGCACACGGGGCGACGCACCCGCGTCCACGGACGACTGCAGCCCCGAGAGGAGGTGCGCGATCATCGAATGGTCCTGCTGCAGGTACCGCAGCGTGTCGCGCAGCTCGGGATGCGCCGCCGCGATCGCCGGGAACAGCTCGCGGTCCTCGCCACGATGGTGCCCATCGAGCGCCGAGCAGAAACCGTGGCAGTACAGCAACAGGTCCCTCGCCGCCGGCTCTGCCGGATCACCGTTCTCGACCGCTTCCCTGGTGACTCGCAGGGCGGCGCGCAGACGCGCGTGCACGTCCCTCAGCTCGCTGCTCCAGGCAATGAGCCTGGCTTTCTCGTTCGCACTCATCAGGTTCGCCCTCAGTCACACGAGGGCGAAGGGGGTGACGACATCATCGCCGTTCTCCTTCGATTCGGCGCCTCCATGCCTGACACGAACTGCCAGCGGCACGCGACGCTGCGAACAGGATAGCGAAGACGAAGGCGACCCGCGCCTGCCCGAGGCTCCTACCCCACGTCTGCCCGATCCCCTCAGCTCAGCCCCATGAGCCTGGCCCGCTACGCTCGAGGGCATGAGCGCCGCCGAACGCAAGACCCTCCGCGAACGCTGGACCTCCGCGGAGCTCTCGTCGCTGCGCACCCAGCTCTCGCGCCTCTCGAGCGTCGTGCCCGGCCCGCATCGGCTCACCCCCAGCTGGCACGACGCGTCCGCTGGAGCCACGGACCTCCGCGAGCTGCAGGCCGGCAGTCTCGGCATCGCCATCGCGCACCTGGAGCTCTCGAACGTCGACGCCAGCGGACTCGTCGGCGGACTCAGCATCAGCAACAGCACCCTCACGCACTGCCACTTCGACGGCGCCAAGCTGACGGCGCACACCCGACTCGAGGGCTCCCTGCGGGCCTGCGCCTTCACGGGCGCGAGCATCCCGCAGGCCTCCATCGGGCCGGAGGTCTCCGACTGCACGTTCCGCGACGCGAAGCTGCGACGCCTCCGCGCCGTCCCCGGCACGGTCTTCTCGAACTGCGCCTTCGATGGCGCCGAGCTCTCCGGCGCCGAGTTCACGAACACGCGGTTCATCGACTGCAGCTTCACCGGAGCCAAGTTCAACGCAGCCACGACGTTCCGCGGATGCACGTTCGTCGGCGAGGCACCGAAGTTCGGCAAAGCGAACGAGAGCGGCACGACGATCGAGAGCGGCACGACGATCGAGCCGCTCGCCGGCTGACCCCGGCGACCACGCCGGGCAGGCACGCCCGGCCAGGGCTGGGGAGCTCTGAGTCATAGCAAAGTCATACAGACGGGTTCGGGATGAAGAGCCGTTCACCCTCCCGGTTTTCCACCAGGCACGCCCCCGCGGGCCTGGCAAAAGCGTCGGTGAAGCTCGCCTCGCGGACGGGCTGGAACACCCGGGGCGCACCCGGACAGCTCGGCGTCGCCCCCGCCCCGCGCTTCTCAGGTTCCCGCTTGCCTCGCTTCCTAGCGTCGACCGCATGTCAACCTCAGCGAATGCCGCTCTGCTCATCCTCCGTATCGCGCTCGGCGCGACCATGCTGCTCCACGGAGTCCAGAAGCTCACGACCACGGGAATCGGCGGGGTCCAGGAGATGCTCGCGGGTCTCGGCGTCCCGCTCGCCGACGTGGCCGGCGTCGCCCTCCCCTTCGTGGAGATCAGTGCGGGGGCACTGCTCATCGCGGGCCTCTTCACTCGCGTCGCCGCAGCCCTGCTCGCGCTCGTCTCACTCGGTGCCATGTTCACGGTGCACTTCACGGCCGGCTTCTTCGCGCAGGACGGCGGCTACGAGTTCGTGCTCGTCCTGGCACTCCTCGGCTTCGCGCTTGTCCTCACGGGAGGCGGACGGTGGGCCGTCGACGCCCTCCTGCGTCGACCGCGCAGCGCTCGCACCGCCAGCGCTGAGCGCCACGCAGTCGCCCAGACGGCGTAATAGCTAGCCTGGCTAGCAAAAATCTGGCGGGTCGATAGCCCCCGAAGCCGAAGACACGATACGGTCCAATCCACCGGCTTCCCCTGCTCCGAATCCTTCGTACACGGGCGAGACAGCCCGGCGCGCGAAAGGCGGCTGCAGTGCTGGAATCCTCGACTCCCCTCCTCGTGGGCCCCGACGTCATCGGAGCCCCTGGCGGGTACCGCAACGTCACCGATCTGCTCGCCCGACGTGCCGAGATCGCCCCGGACCACGCGGCATTCGAGGTGCCGAGTGACCCCACCGATCCGAGTGCTCCGTGGCGCAACGTATCGACGAGCGAGTTCACGGAGACCGTGCGAGCCGTCGCCAAGGGGCTGCTCGCCATCGGCGTGCGCCCCGGCGACGCGATCGCCATCATGGCGCCCACCCGCTACGAGTGGGCCGTCGCAGACCTCGCGGTGTGGTTCGCCGGCGGCGTCGTCGTGCCGATCTACGAGACCTCGGCACCCACCCAGGTCTCGGCCATCATCCACGACGCCAAGGTGGTGCTCGCGGTCGGCGGCAGCGCCCACCACGTGGGACTGCTCACGACGCCGCTCGATGCGCGCGGATCCGACGCGCTCGGCGTCTGGTCGATGGATGCGGCCGACGGCCCCGGCGAGCACCGAGACCTCGAGCGCCTCGCCGCCCTCGGGCTCGGCGTCGCCGACGAGGCCCTCGAGGAGCGCCGCCTGCTCGCGACCCCCGACTCCCCCGCGACGATCGTCTACACCTCCGGCACCACGGGAGAGCCCAAGGGGGCCGTGCTCACGCACGAGAACTTCCTCGGCCAGGTCCTCAACATCGCAGCCGCCTACGGCGAGGTCGTGCATCCCGCGGGCAACACCATCATCTTCCTGCCCCTCGCCCACGTGCTCGCCCGCGGACTGCAGCTCATCTGCCTCGCGAGCGGCATGCGCATCGCCCACCTCGCCGACCCGACCGCCGTCGTCGGCACCCTCGGGCAGCTGAAGCCGACGTTCCTCGTCGTCGTGCCCCGCGTCCTGCAGAAGATCCAGGCTGCAGCCGGTGCCAAGGCCGCCGCGAGCGGGCTCGCCAAGGTCTGGGCGTCGGCGCAGAGCACCGCCGTCCAGTGGGGTGAGTTCCTCGAGACGAGAGCTCCGGCCGCACGCGCCCCTCTTGGCCTGCGCATCCGGCACCGCCTCTTCGACTCGGTCTTCTACCGCCGACTGCGGCAGGTCATGGGCGGCCGCGTCACCCACATCCTCTCCGGAGGCGCCACCCTCGACGCCGAGCTCTCCCTCTTCTTCGGCGGCATCGGCGTGCCCGTCATCGAGGGCTACGGCCTCACCGAGACGACGGCGCCCCTGACCGGCAACCTCCCGAGCGACATCCGCTCGGGAACGGTGGGTCGGCCGCTGCCCGGCTCCACGGTCCGCATCAGCGACGACGGGGAGATCCTGGCCCGCGGTATCGGCGTCTTCAGCGGCTACCGCAACCCCGAGCACAACCAAGACGCGTTCGTCGACGGCTTCTTCCGCACCGGCGACCTCGGCCGCCTCGACGAGCAGGGCCGGGTTGTCCTCGAGGGCCGCCTGAAGGACGTCATCGTCACCTCGAACGGCAAGACCATCGTTCCCATGCGGTGGGAGTCCTCCGTCGAGTCGGATTCCCTCGTCTCGCACGCCGTCATGATCGGCGAGGGACGCAACTACCTCTCGGCGCTCATCATCCTCGACCCAGTGGCACTCGCCGAGTTCTCCGCCGAGGTCGCAGCGAGCGCCCACCCGAGGCCAGAGCAGCATGAGCTCCTGACGGTGGTGGATGCGAAGGCGCGCGAGCACGTCCAGCGCGCCGTCGACCGCGCCAACGAGCTCGTCGCCCGCAGCGAGCAGGTGCGACGCTTCACGCTCATCGCGACGGACCTCGACGATCCGACCTTCGTGACGCCGACGCTCAAGCTCAAGCGCGCAGCGGTGCTGCAGCGCAGCACGGACGTCGTCGACGCCCTCTACTCTTCCTGATCACCACTCTTCCTGATCACCCCATTCCCCCTGGCGCACAGCGCCTCGAGAGGCAGCAGCATGACGAGCGACATCACCCCAGGCGGCACGAGCACCGCGGGAAGCAAGAACCGGGCGACGATCATCACGATCGCCATCGCCGTGCTGATCGGCGCGCTCGTCGCGCTCGCCGGCAGCCAGGGTGGGGCGGAGCTGGCCGGGTTCCCGCTCTACGCGTGGGCCGTCGCGGCCGCGTTCCTCATCCAGGTACTCGTCTACCTGCCCTCGGCGGCGGCGAAGACCGAGCGGTTCTTCGACCTCACGGGAAGCGCGACGTTCATCGTCGTCACCATCGGCCTGCTCATCGCGGCACCGGCACCGGATGCTCGCTCCTGGATCCTCGGAGCCATGGTGATCCTGTGGGCCCTGCGGCTCGGCTCGTTCCTCTTCGCGCGCATCCACCGCTCGGGCTCCGACGATCGCTTCGACGACATCAAGGGCGACAAGCTGCGGTTCCTGCGGGTCTGGATCATGCAGGGCCTCTGGGTGAGCCTCACGGCCGCCGCCGCGTGGATCGCGATCGCCGGGGGCACCGCGGAGCGCGAGCCCATCGGCTGGCTCGGCATCGTCGGCATCGTCATCTGGGTGGCCGGGTTCGTCATCGAGGTCGTCGCCGACCTGCAGAAGAACGCGTTCAAGGCCGACCCGGCGAACAAGGGTCGGTTCATCCGCACGGGCCTCTGGTCGCGTTCGCGCCACCCCAACTACTTCGGCGAGATCCTGCTCTGGGTTGGCGTCGCCATCGTCGCCATCCCCGTCCTGGTCGACTGGCAGTGGATCGCGCTCATCTCGCCGGTCTTCGTCGTGCTGCTGCTCTCGAAGGTCAGCGGAGTGCCGCTGCTCGAGGCCAAGGCCGACAAGAAGTGGGGCGGCGACGCCGACTACGAGGAGTACAAGGCGAAGACGCCCGTGCTCCTGCTGAAGCTCACGCGCCCCTGACCTCGGCCGGGGCGCGTGAGCCCCGAGCTACTGGAAGGCGGGTACGACGTGCTCGATGAACAGCTCGAGCGAGCGCTTCTTCTGCTCGTGGGAGAGGGAGTTGTCGCTCCAGAAGCTGAACTCGTCGACCCCGAGCGACTCGTACTCGCGCAGGCGGGCGATGACCTCGTCCGGCGTGCCGATCATGGCGGTCTTGTGCAGTGACTCGGGCGTGAACTCGGGCCGCTCCGAGAACTTCGCCTCCGGGCTCGGCTCGAGGAACCCGTCGACGGGGTCGGTCGTGTTGCCGAACCAGGCATCGAAGGTGCGGTAGAACTTGTTGACCCCCTCTGCGGCCGGTCGCCAGCCGTCTGGGTCGCTCTCCTCGTGCACGTAGGTGTGGCGCAGCACCATGATCTCGGGGCGTGCGACCTCGGGATGGTTCGACACCGCCGTCTCGAACTTGGTCACGAGGTCGGCGACCTCCTCGTCGCCCTTCATGAGCGGCGTCACCATGACGTTGCAGCCGTTGGCGACCGCGAAGTCGTGCGTGTCGGGGTCGCGGGCCGCGACCCACATCGGCGGAGTCGGCTGCTGCACGGGCTTCGGGACGCTCGTGGAGACGGGGAACTGCCAGACCTCGCCGTCGTGGGCATAGTCGCCCTGCCAGAGCTCGCGCACGGCGGGGATCAGCTCGCGCAGGTGCTTGCCGCCCTCCTTGCCTGGCATGCCGCCCGCGAGGCGGTCGAACTCGAACTGGTACGCGCCGCGCGCCAGTCCAACCTCGGCGCGCCCGCCGCTGATGACGTCGAGCAGGGCCGTCTCTCCGGCCACCCGGAGCGGGTTCCAGAAGGGGGCGATGATCGTGCCTGCGCCGAGGCGGATCTTCGTGGTGACCGCGGCGAGGTACGCGAGCTGCGGCATGGGGCTCGGGGAGATCGTGTACTCCATCGAGTGGTGCTCGCCGATCCACACCGTGCTGAAACCGGCCTTCTCGGCCAGGAGCGTGAGCTCGACGAGCTCGGCGAAGAGCTGCTCGGTGCTGACGGAGTCGTCCCAGCGCTCCATGTGGATGAACAGAGAGAAACGCATTGTCGTGTCCTTTCGAGAGTGGAGGTGCTGCTGCCGTCAGCGGCGGCTGGCGCGTTCCGCGATGGTGGTGTTCCCGCGAGACCAGTGCTCGTGCTCGATCTCGCGGATGACGACCGTGATGTTCTCGGGTGCGGCGCCCACGGTCTCCTCTGCGACGCGGTGCACGCCGTCGATGAGGGCCCTGAGCTGCTCCGGGGTGCGCCCCTTGGCGATGGAGATGTCGATGAGTGGCATGCGGCCCTACCCCCGCATCACGAACGGGTCGGCGACGGGCGATTCGTCGGTGTTGATCCACACGCTCTTGAGGCGCGTGTACTCGTGCATGGACTCGATGCCGTGCTCGATGCCGACGCCGGAGTTCTTGAAGCCCTGCCTCGGCGACATGGGCGACATGGCGCGGTAGGTGTTGACCCAGATGGTGCCGGCGTCGAGGCGACGCGAGAGGCGATGGGCGCGGGCGAGGTTCTGCGTCCACACGCCGGCCGCGAGGCCGAACTCGGTGTCGTTGGCCAGCCCGACGACCTCGTCCTCCGTGTCGAAGGGCATGATGGCGGCGACGGGCCCGAAGATCTCCTCGCGGACGACGCGCATGCTGTTGGTGACGTCGGTCAGCACGGTGGGCTCGAAGTAGTAGCCGGGGAGCTGCACGTCGGGGCGGCCGCCTCCGGCGTAGAGGGTCGCGCCCTCGTCGACACCGATGCCGACATACGATCTGACCTTCTCGAGCTGGTCGCTGAAGGCGAGGGGGCCGAGCTCGGTCGCATCGTCGAGGGGGTCGCCGATGACGATGGACTTCGCACGAGCGGAGACGCGCTCGAGCAGCTCGTCGTAGACGGAGCGATGCGCGAAGACGCGGCTCCCGGCGATGCAGGTCTGGCCCGCCGCGGCGTAGATACCCGCGATGACGCCCATCGCCGCGTTCTCGATGTTCGCGTCGTCGAACACGATGTTCGGGCTCTTCCCGCCGAGCTCGAGCGTGCATCCGATGAAGCGTGCCGCCGCGCTCGCCGCGATGGCCGAGCCCGTGCGCGTCGACCCCGTGAAGGAGATCTTCGCGATGAGGGGACTCTCGACGAGCGCCGCGCCTGCCTCCGCGCCGAGGCCCGTGACGACGTTGACGACGCCGTCGGGGAACCCGGCCTCGCTCGCGAGCTGGGCGAAGCGGAGCACCGTGCGCGAGGTGTACTCGCTGGGCTTGATGACGACGGTGTTCCCGGCTGCGAGCGCAGGCGCGAGCTTCGAGGTCGTGAGCGTCAGCGGGGAGTTCCACGGCGTGATCGCGCCGACCACGCCGAGCGGCTCGTGCTGCGTGTAGTTGAGGATCTGCAGGTTGCTGGTTGGGATCTGCGAGCCCTGGATCTTGTCGGCGAGCCCGCCGTAGTAGTAGAGGTACTCGGGCAGTGACGCGAGCTGGCCGCGCATCTCGCGCAGGAGCTTGCCGTTGTCGAGGCTCTCCAGGCGGGCGAGCTCGTCGGCGTTCTCGGCTACCAGGTCGCCGAGGCGGCGCAGCAGCTTGCCCCGCTGCGTCGCCGTGAGGCCACGCCAGCTCGGCGCCTCGAACGCCCGGCTGGCGGCGGAGACCGCCAGCTCGACGTCGGCGGCGTCGCCCCTCGCCGCCTCGTACAGCACGTCGAGGGTCGCGGGGTTGATGCTCTCGAAGTAGGCGCCGCCGGCGGGATCGCGCCAGCCCCCGTCGATGAAATGTCCGTAGCGGTCAGTCATGGTGTGCTCCTTCGTGGTGCCTGGAGTTGGCGAGTTCCGTGTCTTCGATGTGCTCCGCGAGCTCCGCGGCGAAGGCCTCGGGCGCTTCGACGGGAAGCATGTGCCGCACGCCGGCGACGATGCGCGACCGGGCATCCGGGATGGCGGCCGCGAGCCTGCGGCTCATGTCGGGCGTCGAGCCGGGGTCGAGCTCCCCCGTGATGGCGAGGGTCGGGACGGAGATGGACGCCAGATCAGCTTCGATCTGCCGGTCACCCGTCGCGAAGATCTCGTAGGCGTGCCCGAACGACTCGACGTCGTTGGCTTCGAGCACGCGCCTCGTCGCGTCGACCGTCTCGGGAGCGACGTCGCTCCCCGAGTACCAGCGTTCGAGCGAGCGCTCGACGGTCGCTGCGAAGTCGGTCCGCGCAGAGGCGAGCCGGGCGAGCACGGCGTCGCGCTCCTCCGGGGTCCGCTGGCAGACGGAGCTGACGCAGACGAGCGACCGGACTCGGTCGATCGAGTGGCTCGCGATTCGCTGGGCGACGAGCGCCCCGAGCGAGAAGCCCACGAGGTGGACCGGCCCGCTCGGAAGTCGCTCGGCGACGTCGGCCGCGAACTCGGCGAGCGACATCGCCCCGCGCAGCCGCGGCTGGGCTCCATGCCCCGGCAGGTCGAGGGCGATCGTCGGCCGGTCGAGCAGCTCCTCGACGCGGCCCCACATGGTCCGATCGAGCCCCACCCCGTGCAGCAGCACGATGGGCGTGCGTGTCGGCGTCGAGCTCACGTCGGCGCCCCGCTACAGCTCGGTCGAGAGCGCCGCGAGTCGCTGCTGCGGGCGCCCCTGGGCAGCCCCGGCCAGGGCGACGAGGATCTCGTCCGGGTGCGGCGCGTCCGCGATCCGCACCTCGAACGACTGATGATGCGACCGGATCGTCGCGTCGGTGAAGTGCTTGAGCGGGATGTCGAACGCGACACCGGCCGGCCCGCGCTTCTCGACGGCGGGCAGCAGGGTGCTCGCGTTCGCCGCCTTCCGGAAGTGGTCGCCGAACTTGAGCGTGTGGATGAGCGCCGAGCCGTGCTCGACCTCGCCGTTCAACCCGATGATCGCGGCCTTGCCGTATGCCTCGAGCGGTGCTCCGAGTGCCTCCATGACGCGGGGGGCGAGCAGCGCTCCGAGCTCGGATGCGACGGCGTCGATGCCGGCGCTCAGGTCCTCGACGAAGCCCTGGCCGGCCCACGGGTTCTCGATGATGGCGGCGACGACCGCGGTCCTCGCCGCGGGCGAGACCGTGCGGCCGCCCTCGATGAGTGTCTCGTCGACGATGGTGATGACTCTGCGAACCTTCATGCTGCGATTCCTTTCAGGATGTCGGAGGTGACCTTCACGTCGGTCGTGCGGTCTCCGATCCGGGGGTGAGGGCGGGGGCCGGACGACGCGACCGCGATGACCGCGATCTCGTCGCGGTGCGGCGCATCCGCGAGGTGCACGTCGAGCGACTGGTAGTGGCTGCGCGTTGCCGCGGCGGTCTTGTGCCAGAGCGGCACTCGCAGGTCGCCCCCGGCCTCGGCTCTCGTGTCCGAGAAGCAGATGATCGAGGTGCCCTCGAGGAACTCGCGGAGCAGGTTGCCGAAGTACGGGGTGTGGATGAGCGCGCCGGCGTGCTCGATCTCGCCGTCGACGCCGACGACGGCGGCCTTCCCGAACGCTTCGACGTTCGCGGCCCCGCCGAGCGCCTCCAGGAGGCGGTCGCTGAGGAGCTTGGCGACGATGGGGGCGATCTCGGACGTGGCCTCCGTGAGGTCGGCGATGGGTCCGGCCCCGACCCACGGGTTGCGGACGACGGCGACGGCGCTCGCCTGCCGGATCGCGGTCGGGGCGTCGACGCCGCCGTCCGAGATGATGTCCTCGTAGGCAGTCGAGATCTTGCGCACGCCGAGGGCGACGGCGCGCTCGCGCAGCGTCTCGCCGCGACGCTCGGTCGCTGTGGCGGTGGTGGTCATGGTGGCTCCTGGTCTCCTCGAACGTCTGATGTGCCCGGATGGGCGTCGGCGACTCAGGCGGTGATCGACTCGCTGTCGGCCGGGTTGCCGTGATCGGCCGGCGCGAGGGCTGCGCGGCTCGACGCCTCGACGTGCGTTCGCATGGCGAACTCGGCGCCGATCGCATCCTTCTCCACGATCGAGCGCACAACCGCGCGGTGCTCGTGGTTGGAGGCGAGCAGACGGCCGGGGCGCTCGATCGTGCGCAGCACGATGCGGTGGTAGGCGAGCTGGTTCATGAGGCGCTCGTAGTGCTCCGCGAGTTTGGCGTTGTCGGCGCCGAGCACGATGGTCCAGTGGAACTCGTGCACGAGGCGGGCGTACTCAGCCGTGTCGCCGGCCTTGGCGGCGGCGTCGCTCTCGTCGAGATTGCGCGAGAGGGCGGCGACCTCCGAGGTGGGGCCGCGGCGGGCGAGCAGGTTCGCGGCGAGCCCTTCCAGCGATTCCTTGAGCTGGAACAGCTCGACGATCTCCCGCCGGGTGGGTGTTCGCACGAACGTCCCGACGCGGGGACGGATCTCGACGAGACCCTCGTTCTCCAGCTGCTTGAGCGCCTCGCGGATGGGGGTGCGGCTCACGCCGAACTCCTGCGCGAGCACGAGCTCCGGCATCGGGTCGCCGGGTGGGTACGTGCCGCTCGTCACGAGACGGCGGAGTCGCTCGAGGAGAGGGAGGTCTGCGTACGCCTCATCGCTGAGACCCAACGGCGTGATCTGTTGCATACAAGAACGCTAGCTGGCATGCCACAGAATTGTCAACGACTCCGATTTTTCTCAGGAAACACAACGTTTACAACCAAGCGTTGACGCATGCATGAACCCAGGGTTACGCTCCGTTGCATGCAAGCAAACATCAAAGATGCTGTCGCAGCTGCATGGTCCGACGTCTGGGATCGGGGTGACTTCGGTGCGTTCGAAGCCCTCGTGACCACGGATTATCGGCGCGAGAGCACAAGATCGGGTCGGGTGTCCACACTCGACGAGTTCAAGCAGGAGGTCACCGAGGTGCGCGCCGCGTTCCCGGACCTCGTCACGCGCATCGACCAGGTCCTGGTCGAGGACGACGCGCTCGCCGTCTTCTGGACCTCAGACGGCACGTTCAGCCAGCCGCTCGGCACCGTCCCCCCGACGGGCAAGCGCGTCGTCACGAACGGATCCAACTACGGCACCCTGCGCGACGGACGCGTCTCTTCCGAGCGCGTGACCTGGGACTCCGGCGAGCTGCTCACCCACCTCGGCCTCCCCTCCCTGCACTCGGCCTTCGAGGATGCCGACGCCGACTACGCCGACGAGTCCGCAGCTCCCCCGCGCGAGATGCTCAAGGCGTTCAACAAGCAGTTCATCTCCGGCGTCACCGTCGTCACGACGAAGGACGAGGAGGGCCGCCCCCGCGGACTCGCCGTGAGCGCCTACTCCTCGGTGTCCCTCGACCCGCCCCTCGTCCTCGTGTGCGTGCAGAAGTCGTCGTCCACGTACCCCTCGCTCTTCCGGTCGACGAACCTCGGCATCAACATCCTGTCCAGCGAGCAGCAGCACGTGCTCGCGACCTTCGCCTCCAAGTCCCCGGACAAGTTCGCCGACATCACCTGGCACGAAGGGCCAGAGGGCAGCCCGCTCATCGACGGCTCCTCCGCCTCCATCGAGGTCGAGATCAAAGAGCGCTTCCAGGCGCTCACGCACACCATCTTCATCGGCCGCGTGCACCACGCGACGACCACCGACGACGCGCCCATTCTGTACAAGGCCGGCAAGTTCTTCGATGGACGAGGGCTCTCAGAGCTCTGACCAGGTCATCACAACCGCGATGACCGTTCCGCCCTCCCGGGCCTGCCTCCTCCGAAGTGGAGCAACACCATGACTCTTCACCATCCTCCGAAGCCCGAGCTGCATGATGACGACGCACTCGATGGTCACGGGCTCGAGCCGACGTCCGGCCCGAGTCGCGCCCAGGCCGCGGCCGACGCGCTGCGTCACCGACCCGGCCTCGTCTTCTGGGTATCGATCGGCCTGATCCTGGCGTTCGTCTCGTGGGCGGCGATCTCGCCAGACACGCTCAACGGATCCATGACGGCCGCGATCACCTGGGCCTCGGCGACCGTGGGCTGGTCGTACCTCCTCGTGACGATCGGCTGCATCGGCCTGCTCGTCTACCTCGCCTGCAGCCGGTTCGGGCGCATCCGCCTCGGTGCTGACAGCGACCGGCCCGAGTTCAGCACGTGGGCCTGGCTCGCCATGATCCTCTCGGCCGTCATGGGCGTCGGCCTCATCAGCTACGGCGTCGCCGAGCCCATCTCCCACTTCGTCACGCCCCCGCACGGACTCGCCGAGTCCGGCACCGTCGAGGCCGCCGTCGTCGCCATGCAGTTCTCCTACTTCGACTGGGGCCCCCACGCCTGGGCCGTCTTCGGCGTCTTCGGCGTCGCGATCGCCTACTCCACGCACCGCAAGGGCAACACGGGGCTCGTCTCCCCCATGCTGCGCCCCATCTTCGGCGACCGCGTCGACGGGTGGCTCGGCAACGTCATCGACATCTTCGCGATCATCGCGACCCTGTTCGGCACCACGACGTCCCTCGGGCTGGGCGCCTCGCAGATCACGGAGGGCCTCAACCGCGTCATGGGGCTGCCGACGGAGACCTTCATCCAGATCCTCGTGATCGCCGTCATCACGGTCATCTTCACGCTCTCCGCGCTGTCTGGCGTGAACCGCGGCATCAAGTACATCTCGCAGATCACGATGCTCGCCTCGGTGGCCCTCGGCATCTTCGTCTTCTTCGTGGGGCCGACGAACTTCATCACGAACCTCTTCGTGCGCTCGACCGGCGCCTACGTGAGCAACTTCTTCGAGATGAGCCTCACGACCCCGCTCACGGCCGACGACGGTCAGTGGATGCAGTGGTGGACGTACTTCATGATGGCCTGGTGGCTCAGCTGGGGCGCGTTCGTCGGCGTCTTCCTCGCGAAGATCTCGCGCGGCCGCACCATCCGCCAGTTCGTCCTCGGCGTCATGGTCGTGCCGAGCCTCGTGTTCTTCGGCTGGTTCACGATCTTCGGCGGCTCGGCCATCAAGTTCGACCTCGACGGCGACGGCAGCATCGGCACCGCGGCCACGGCCGACGTGAACTCGGCGTTCTTCGAGATGCTCTCGAACCTGCCGCTTGTGGAGATCACGTCGATCGTCGCGATCGTCCTCGTCGTGCTGTTCTTCATCTCGGGTGCCGACGCGAACACGTTCGTGCTGAGCATGCTCTCCTCCAGGGGCGCACTCGAACCGGCCAAGCCGGTCCTCGCGATCTGGGGCCTCCTCACCGGCCTGTGCGCATCCCTGCTGCTGCTCACGGGTGGACTCGCGGCGCTCCAGCAGGCGGCGATGCTCTCGGCGCTGCCGTTCACGATCATCGTCGCGCTGCTGGGCATCTCCCTCATCCTGCAGCTGCGTGAGGATCCGCACTTCGACTACACGAGGGACGTGCGCCGCGAGGACCTCCGGACGGGCGTGCTGCGCCTGCCGGAGCACGGCCCGAGGCGCAAGCCGAATCCCGAGTCGCCGCGTCCCTGACCCCCGCGCCCCGAGACACCTGAGCCGGGAGCTGAGTTGTGGTCGTCAACATACCGTTGAACCGACCACAACTCAGCTCCCGGTTCGGTATTTCGCGGCGTGGGCGGAGGAGAGGGGCGAGAGGACAGGTGATGTCTGCTCCAGCCCTGGAGAGCTATTCGACGAGCTTGCCCTCCACGGAGACCTCGCCGATGAGCTCGGCGATCTCGGCGGGGACGGGTGGGATCTCCTCCCGAGTGATGCCGCCGCCCGGCGACCACACGAGGTTGACCTGCATGGCGGGGTCGAGATCGGGGAAGTCGCTGCGGTTGTGGCAGCCGCGCGTCTCGCGACGCTCCAGGGCGGCCTCCAGGGTGGCCCTCGCGGCGAGCGCCGACGACTTGAGGTCGAAGGCGTGCGCGAGGTCCTGGAACCCGGCGATGTCTGGGTGGATGCCGACGTCCTCCATCCGAGCCTCGATGACGTCGAGCGCTGCGATGCCGGCCTTGAGCCCCTCCTCGTCACGCACGACGCCCGCGTACTCGGTCATCGTGTCGCGGATGGCACGCTGCAGGGCGCGCACGTTCTCACGACCGTCCGCGCTGAGCAGCTCGTCGATCTCGCCGCGGGCCTGCGCGACGGCTGCCGGAGACCGGAGCTGCGCATCCAGCCCCTCGGAGTGGGCCACGGCCGCCCGGCCGACGATGCGGCCGAAGACGAGCAGCTCGATGAGCGAGTTGCCGCCGAGGCGGTTCGCGCCGTGGAGGCCGCTCGACGCCTCGCCGATCGCGTAGAGCCCGTCGACGTCGGTGCCGTGGTCGTCGGGGCGAACCCACACGCCACCCATCGAGTAGTGGGCGGTCGGCGCGATCTCGATCGGGCTCACGGTGATGTCGAGCATCTGCAGGTCGAGCATCTGCTGGTAGATGCGCGGCAGGCGGTTCATGATCGTCTCGCGGGGCAGGTGCGAGACGTCGAGCCAGACGCCGCCGTTCGCGGTGCCGCGGCCCTCCTTGATCTCGGTGTACGCGGCGAGCGCGACCCGGTCACGTGTCGAGAGCTCCATGCGCTCGGGATCGTAGCGCTCCATGAAGCGCTCCCCCAGGCCGTTCGTGAGGATGCCGCCTTCGCCGCGGGCGGCCTCCGAGACGAGCGTGCCGGCCGCGTTCTCGGGCTCGATGATGCCGGAGGGGTGGAACTGCACGAGCTCGGGGTCGCGCAGGCGCCCGCCGGCTTCGACGGCGAGGCGGAACGAGTCGCCCGTGTTCTCGTCGCGTCGCGAGGAGGTGCGGCGCCAGATGCGGTTGTGCCCGCCGGCGGCGAGAATCACCGAGTCGGCGTGGATGAGGTACCTCGTGCCGTCGTTGATGTCGAACCCGTAGGCACCGAAGACGACGTTGTCGCGCACGAGGATGCGGGTGATGTAGACGGTGTCGAGGATGGGGATGTTCAGCTGCTCCGTGCGGGCGACGAGGGAGCGCTGGATCTCGAGGCCCGTGTAGTCGCCGGCGAAGGCGGTGCGGCGGAACTTGTGGGCGCCGAAGAAGCGCTGCGAGATGCGGCCGTCGCCTTCGCGCTGGAAGCCCATGCCGTAGCGCTCGAGGTCGCGGATACCCTGCTCGGCGCCCCGGGTCACGATCTCGACGGTGTGCGGGTTGGCGAGCCAGTAGCTCTCCTTGATGGTGTCGGCGGCGTGCTGCTGCCAGCTGTCGTCCGCGTCCATCGTGCCGAGGGCCGCGTTGATGCCGCCGGCGGCGAGCGAGGTGTGGGCGTCGTGCTTGGGGCGCTTGCCCACGGCGAGCACGTCGACACCCTGCTCGGCGACTTCGATGGCGGCGCGCAGGCCGGAACCGCCGGTTCCGATGACGAGCACGGTGGTGGAGATCTGGCGTTCGATGGACTTGGTCGCGGTCATGTCAGCAACGTTAGAGAGCGCCCGATGATTACTCCAATGCATAGTCCTGTTCGTCCTGATGCGCGTAGGCTATCGGCATGAACCTGGACCAGTTGCGGAGCTTCGTGGAGGTCGCCTCGCAGGGGCACTTCACACGGGCGGCGGAGGTGCTGCACCTCGCGCAACCCTCGCTGAGCCGCCAGATCTCGACCCTCGAGCAGGACCTCGGCGCGCCGCTCTTCAACCGCACGCCAGGTCGAGTCGCGCTCACCGATGCGGGTGAATCCCTGCTCCCGCTCGCCCGGCGAATGCTCGCCGACGCCGACTCGGTGCGGCGCGAGATGGCGGAGCTCACCGACCTCAAGCGGGGCACGGTGCGGCTCGGCGCCACGCCCTCGCTGTGCGTGAGCCTCGTCGCGGACGCGCTGCAGTCGTTCCACGCCTCGCATCCCGGCATCGAGCTGCACGTCTCGGAGAGCGGCTCCCAGGGCCTCATCGAGCAGCTCGCGGAAGGCGCGCTCGATCTCGCGCTCATCACGACTCCCGAATCCAGGCAGACCCCGCGCGCCACCCTCACCAGGCTGCCGCTGCTCAACGAGGAACTCGTCGTGGTATCCCCCGTCGACGGCGCCGCGGCGATCCGCTCCCCCACCATCTCCCTCGAGGAGCTTGCCGCCGCCCCGCAAGTGGTCTTCTCGCGGGGCTACGACCTCCGTGCCACAGCAGAGGCCGCGTTCCTCAAGGCCGATCTGCGACCGAACGTGGTGGTCGAGGGGCCGGAGATGGATGCGGTGCTGCGCTTCGTGGAGCTCGGACTCGGCGTCGCGGTCGTGCCGGCCATGGTCATCCGCGGGCGGGCGGGCTTCCGCTCCGCCAGGCTCACGAGCTCCATCCTGCAGCGCACCGTGAGCCTCGCACACCGGAGCGACGTGCCCCTCTCGCGCGCCGCACGCGCCATGGCGGCGACGATCGAATCGATCGCCGCCGCCATGGTCGGCCAGACGCCGGGAACCAGCAGCGTGGAGCCGTGAGGCTGGTGCTGGGAACGGCGCGCTAGCTGTTCACGAGCTCCTTCTGCTCCTGCTTCGCACGCTTGCGAGCGACCAGGCGGCCGCGCACGGTGAAGGCGAGCACCAGCGCCAGGAGGGTGTAGAGCGCGATCGCGATCGGCCCCTGCACCAGCACCGAGAAGTCGCCGTTGGCGCTCATCGCCGCGTCCCGCAGGCTCGTCTCGGCGAGCGGGCCGAGGACCATGCCGATGATGAGCGGTGCGATCGGGAAGTCGAGGGCCCGCATGAGGAAGCCGAGCAGGCCGACCCCAAGCAGCATCAGCAGGTCGAACGTCGAACCCGACGTGGCGTAGATGCCGAGCGCGCAGAAGATCGTGATGCCCGCGTACAGGTAGGGACGCGGGATCAGGAGCAGCTTCGCCCACAGCATCGCGAACGGCAGGTTCAGGACGAGCAGCACCACCATGGCGATGAAGAAGCTCGCGAGCAGCGCCCAGACCAGCTCGGGGGCGCGGTCGAAGAGCAGCGGTCCCGGCTGCAGGCCGTACTGACGGAACGCGGCGAGCATGATCGCCGCCGTCGCCGAGATGGGGAGGCCGAGCGCCAGGAGCGCGCCCATCGCCATACCCGTCGTCGCGTTGCCAGCGGCCTCCGGGGCTGCGAGGCCCCTGATCGCGCCCTTGCCGAACTGCGGGTCCTTGCGGCGCGCATCCAGTCGCTTCTCCAAGCCGAAGGCGAGGAACGTGGGGATCTCGGAGCCGCCGGCCGGCACCACGCCGAACGGGAGACCGATGACGGTGCCACGCAGCCAGGCCGGGGTTGCCTCCTTGAATTCCTTGCGGCTCAGCCACGGGCGACCCTTCGGACGGATCATGCCCTTGTCGTTGACGTGCCGCTCGAGGCAGGCGACGTAGATGACCTCACCGAGGGCGAGGACCGCGACCGTCACGGTCACCAGCGAGATGCCGTCGAACAGCTGTGGGGAGTCCATCGTGAAGCGCGGGGCGCCGGAGACGCCATCGATGCCGATGACCGCGATGCCGAGGCCGATGAACAGCGCCGTGAGCCCCTTGACGACGTTGTCGGTGACCACCGTGGAGGTCGCCGCGAACGCGAACACTGCGAGGGCGAAGAACTCCGCCGGCCCGAAGCTGCTGGAGAAGTCGGCGAGCGCAGGGGCCAGGAAGACCACCACGATCGAGGCGATGAAGCCACCGATGAACGCGCCGATGGCGGCCGTCGCGAGCGCCTGGGCGGCCCGACCGTTCAGCGCCATCTTGTGGCCCTCGAACGTGGAGGCAATGGCTGACGCCTGGCCGGGCGTGTTCATCAAAATGCCCATGGTCGAGTCGCCGAAGAGGCCACCGAAGTAGACACCGGCGAACATGATGAAGGCGGCCGTCGGCTCGAGCGAGAACGTGACGGGCAACAGGAGGGCGACCGCCATCGAGGAGCCGAGGCCCGGCAGCACGCCGACGGCGGTCCCGAGGAGGCAGCCGACGAAGACCCACATGAGGTTCTGCCAGGTGAGGGCACCGGCGAACCCCTCCATGAGGAGTTGGAGCGTTTCCATGTCAGATACCTCCGAGGATGCCGGACGGGAGCGACATGCCGAGTGCCATGTCGAAGGCGATGTAGGCGAGCGAGCTCAGCGTGAAGCCCACGACGAGGCTCGCCACCGGCTTCGTCGAGCCGAAGCCGCGGGCCACGCACCAGAAGAGGAGGGCCGCTGCGATGACCCAGCCGAGCAGGTCGAGCGTCAGCGAGAACACCAGGAACGAGCCGACGACCCAGGCGAACGACTTCACGTCGACGCGCACCTTGCGAGGGGCATCTGCTGAGCCCGCCGCAGCGAGCGCCTCGTCGTCGGCCAGCGCACGAGCGAGAAGCTCCTCCTCGGTCATCGTCGACGAGGAGGCCGCGGTCGCGCGCAGCTCGCGGACGGCACCGACGGCGAGCAGAGCCGCGAAGAGGTACAGGCCGGCGGCGATGAGGCCGGGGAAGAACTGCGGCCCGGGGAAGTCGGCCCCCTCTGGCACCTTCATCGTGAAGATGCCGGAGAGGAGGTAGGTGGCGAAGGCTGCGATGACCAGCGGCATCGTCAGCCCCTTGAGGAGGGTGGCCGTCTTGCTTGGGCCTGCGGCGAAGGTCAGGTCTCCGCCGATGACCGCCGACGCGGCAGTCGGGTTCGCGTGGTGCGTCATTGTCCCATCTCCTCGTAGAGCGCCGTGATGCGCAGTTCCTCTTCAGCGAGGAACGTGTCGAGCTCGTCGCCCGTGATGAGGCGCTCGTTCCAGTGGTACCTCTCGATTGCTTCCTGCCACTCGGGTGTCTCCGTCGTCTGCACCACGAGTTCGGCGAGGGCGTCCGTCTGCTCCTCGCTCAAGCCGGAGGGCGCGTGGATCGAGCGCCAGTTCGTGAGCGAGATGTCGTAGCCCTGCTCGGCGGCAGTCGGGATATCGACGCCATCGATGGGCTCCTCCGCCACCACCGCGAGGGCCCGCAACCTGCCGGCTTCGATCTGGTCGATGTTGTCTGCGTAGCCTCCCGCCGCGGCCTTCGCCGTGCCGTTGAGGAGCGCCTGGATGGCCTCGCCACCGCCGTCAGACGAGATGTAGGTGGTGTCGACGGGCTCGATGCCTGCGCTCAGCGCGAGGTCGGTCACCACGAGCTGGTCGAACGAGCCACCGCCGGTCCACGGGATGGACTTCGGGTCGGCCTTCCATGCCGTGGCGAGATCCTCGAGGGTCTCGTACGGGGAGTCGGCTGGGACGACGATGACGTCGTACTCCTCGACCATCACCGCGAGCGGCGTGACGTCCTCGAGCTTCGCCGCGGAGTCGTATTGGATGGTGGCGGCCAGCAGGCCGGTTCCACCGACGAGGAGGTTGTTGGGTTCACCATCGAGCACGGAGACATTGCCAAGCGCGATCGTCCCTCCGGCCCCTGGCATGTTGACCACCTGCACGTTGTTGACGAGCCCCTCGGCTTTCTGCGCCTGCTGCAGTTCGCGGGCGACCGTGTCCCAGCCGCCACCGGCAGCTGCCGGGGCGATGATCGTCATGGACGCGTTGATGTCCTGACCCGCCGCGGCGGACGTGATCGACCCGAAGCTCGCGACGGCGATCGATGCGGCGGCCACGACTCCGCCGATGACGCGGCCGACGACGCGCCTGCCGCCGGGCTTGGCCTGCCGGCCCGGTTCGTCCGGCACCGCCGGGTCTTTCGTTGCTCGGATCATCATTGCTCCATTCGCGCGGACATCGTTGTCTCCGCAATATCGCCTTAGGATTGCACCGCGCTCGCACAAGAGGAGCTCCACGAGGAGTTGTGCTCATAAGTGCTCGTGAGCCCGGCGCGAAGAGGCGCCGCATGGGTCTGCGCGGGCGGAAGGTCCGAGCCAGAGGCCAGAAGCCAGAAACCGCAAGCCTGGGCGCGGGAAGTGAGGATGACGATGCCGTTCAAGCTCAGCCAGCGAGCCGTGCGCCTCGGGATGCTCGTGGTGCCGAGTCTCATCACGCTCGGTTCCGTCTCGATCACGGCCGCGATCGCCTTCTCGGCGCAGGAGAGGGAGCTTCGCGAGACCACCGCCGAGCGCGTGCATGAAGTCGCGTCGAGCCTCGCACAGCTGGACGAGGTACGTGGAGCGCTCGAAGCCGTCACGAGCGCGGGCACCACCTCAGCGCTCGCGGACGCGGACGACCTCGCCGGGGCCACCGATGCCCTGCAGCCGCTTGCCAGCCTCGTGGAGAACGCGACGGGCGTCTACTACGTCGTCATCACCGACGACGAGGGCGTGCGCATCACGCATCCGGACCCCACCGAGCGTGGGGTGCAGGTCTCGACGGCCAACGCCTCCGTCCTCGCCGGGGAGGCGTTCCACGGCACGGAGGAAGGTGCATCCGGCCCCTCGCTGCGCGCGAAGGTCCCCGTGGTCGGGCAAGACGACACCGTCCTCGGAATGGTCGCCGTCGGCGTCCTCGAGTCGAGCATCTCCGCGGACAGCGCCGAGGCCCTCGGGGAGCTCCTCCCCTGGACGATCGGCGCACTCGTCCTCGGCACGCTCGCCAGCTCGGCCCTCGCGTTCGCGGTCGAGCGCCGGTTCCGCAGACTCGACGCGCTCGCCGCCGAGCACGCGCAGATGCGGCGCACGACCACCGCCCTGCGCGAGCAGTCTCACGAGTTCAGCACCCGCATGCACGTGGTCCACGGCCTCGTCTCGAGAGGCGACACCCAGGACGCGCTCGAGTACATCGACGAGGTCGTGCCGGTTCGGACGGCAGGGGTCGGTGCTTCCGACAGCACCGATTCGAGTCGCCACCTCCCCCTCCTCGACGCCACGACGCAGGCGGTGCGGGCCGAACTGCACGAGCTGGGAGCGCGGGCGAGCTTCGACCTCGAGCTCGACGAGGACATCGACGACGGCGTCGTGACCGTCATCGCGAACCTCTGCAGGAACGCGGGCGAGGCAGGCGCATCCCAGGTCCTCTGCACGCTTCGCGAGAGCGGCAGCCGCATCATCGGGCTCGTCGACGACGACGGTCCCGGCCTGGACGCCGAAGCCAGCGGCCGTATCTTCGCCCCCGGGTTCTCATCCAAGGCCGATCCGAGCGGACTCGGACGGGGCATCGGCCTCGAGCTCGTCCGTCGGACGGTCACGTCGCGCCGCGGCACCATCGAGGTCGGGGCGTCACGACTCGGCGGGTCGCGCTTCGCCTTCGAGATCGAGCGGCTGCGGTGACCGGGACCATCGACGCCGGCCTTGCACCCAGGAGAGGAGCGGCATGAGCAGCAGAGCCAAGGAGAGCCCGCGGGCGGCCTCGAGCCCGATCCGAGTGCTCGTGGTCGACGACGATCGTGGGGCCAGGGCCCTGCATAGCGGGTTCATCACCGACATCCCCGGGTTCTCGCTCGCCGGTACCGCCAGCACTGGCGAATCCGCGCTCGCGCAGAGCATGAGCGGGGTCGACCTCATGCTCCTGGACATGCGGCTGCCCGACATCAGCGGAGTCGAAGTCCTGCACCGGCTCAGAACACTCGGCACGAAGGTGCCGGACGTGCTGGTGATCAGCTCGTCCCGCGACCAGACGACGGTGCGACAGGCCCTCGCGGCCCACGTCGTCGGCTACCTCATCAAGCCGTTCACGCAGGCCGCCCTGCAGGAGCGCCTCGACCTCTACAGCGCCGAGCGTCGAGCGAGTTCGGAGAGCGACCGCGAGCGACCCCTCGGCCAGGGCGAGATCGACCGGCTGCTGGCCACAGGCAGCATTCGTCAGCCCGCCGTGCCGCGCGGCCACTCGAGCGTGGCGCGAAACGGCGCCGCGCAGTCCGCGCAGCTCCCGAAAGGGCTGGCACAGGTCACGCTCGAGCGGGTCGTCGCCTCGCTCGACCCGGTGATCCCCGCCACGGTGCTCGAGGTCGCCGAGGCCTGCGACATCTCCCGTGCGACCGCGAGGCGCTACCTCGACCACCTCGTCGAGACGGGGGTGATCGACCTGGCGCACCGGTACGGCAAGCGCGGGCGGCCGCAGGTGCTCTACCGGTTGTCTCCCTCCCCCGAGCGCTGATCTCCCGGTCATGGTCAGCGCGGTGCGCGCTGGGTGATCCCTACGCGCAGCGCTTCTTCTGGATGTCCGAGACCAGGTCGCTCGTCGTTCCGACGACGCTGTAGTTGGCCCCGGGGTACTTCGAGGTCACGGCCCACGCAGTCTGAGGAACGCACGTCTGCGTGGCGAGCACCAGCGGATACCCGGTGCGCGCGGAGACGAGCAGGGCCACGGCGATGTCCGCGGAGCTCCCGGGGTTCGCGAGCGCGAAGCCCTTCGGACGGATGCTCCCGGCGTCGAAGTCGCCCAGGAGCGCCCCGTTGATGGCGAACGCGTCCGAGGAGTTGACCCGGGTCGTGTTCGAGACCTTGGCCTTCACCTCGTTGAAGACGGTCGCCGAGAGCGACGCCACCGGACCGATGACGCGGGCCGAGGTGACCTTGCCGGTTGCGAAGTAGGCCTTGAAGCTGGCGCTGGTCTGCGCCGGCCCGGTCAGGAGCACCGGCGCCTTGGCGAGGGTGGCCCTCCCGGAGGCGTTGGCGATCTCCGTCGCCTTGCCGCTGTTGGCGATGTACACGTTGGGATCGTTGGGGAAGAACCGCTTCGCCACCACCAGCGCGGTCTCCGACTTGTCGGCGGCGGTCACGACCTCGAGCCTCGGCGTGAGCTTCCCGAGCGCGGTCTTCTGCGCCTCCGAGATCGTGCCGATGACGAAGATCGCCGAGGGTTTCAGCCTCGTCACCTCGGCGGAGATGCTGGACGGGAGCGCGTCTGGCTTCGTGAGCAGCAGGTTGCCGTTGATCTTGGCGGCGACGGGGGCCGCGAGGAGTGCATCCACACCGCCCTCGCCGTTTGCGATGACCAGCTTGTTGCCGACCGTGTTGACCTTGCCGGAGGCCGTGACCGCGTTGGCGTAGGTGTCGGTGGAGCCCAGGCGGTCGACGACACCCGGTGCCGCCGTCGGGCTCGGCGGTGTCGTCGGCGTCGCGGTCGGTGTCGGCGTGGCGGTCGGCGCCCCGAACTGCGGGAGCTTCGTGCTCGAGGTGATCTCGCCCCACTTCGTGAGGGTCCATGGGATCTTGTTGATGAGGTCGACGCTGCCGTGCGCGTTGTGGACGATGCCTCCGGGGAGGTACGGGTTGGGCTTGCCCTGCGCGGTGTACGTGACGGGATGCTGCAGGTTGAGCGCCATGGTCCAGAAGTTCTGGTCGGTGATGATGCCGCCGTACTCCTGCAGGTTCTTGACGACGACCTTCTCGAAGCTGGAGAGACCGAGCGCGGCGATCTTCGCGTTCGTGGCCGCGTCGTTGGGGATCCAGAACCGCTGCCCCATCTTCGGGGCGTGCGCCTCGCTCAGCTTCCCGTCGGTCTGGTAGGCGGGCCACATGGCCGTGCCCGACCGCGTGGAGGGGAAGGTCCAGCTCGTGACGTGGTTGATGGAGCCCGCCGCGATCTCCTCAGCGCCTGCCATGAGGAACTCGTTCATGACGCCGCCGACGGAGCTCGTGCCCCGCTCCGCCTTGAGCCATTCGTTCTGGTCGAACCAGTTCGTCGACTTCGGGGAGTTGAGGGTGGTGAGGTAGCCGCCGCCCATCATCCAGGACCCGTCGCTCTGCTTCTCCGCGACGTAGTACCCGCGCACGATGCCGGTGGCGATATCGACGACGGTCATCGACTGGTCGCCGCCCGGAATCGGACCGCCGGGCAGGGCGTGCGCCGGGATGACGACCTTGCCGTAGTTCTTCGCGGTGGTCGCGAACGGAGTGATCTGGAACCCGTACGTGCCTCCGGTCGCCGAAGCGGTCGCCTTGCCCTCCATGACGGGGTGGATGTCAGGGTAGAGCGCGTAGCTCTGCATCTTCACCTTCACCCAGTTGGCGTCGGCTTTCGAGCTGTCGACCGTGTAGATGGGGATCGTGAAGTTCTCGCGGTTCGTGGAGGTCTTGAGTCGGCCCTTCCAGTAGTCGCTGAGGTACCGGTCGGGCAGCGTGTCGACCATCGCGGCCGTCTGGTCGGACAGCGACGAGACGGGCGCGCCCTGCGGTGTCGTCGTCGCGGAGCTGCCTTTGGCGACGTAGTTCGCTGGCGACATGACGTCTTGGCCCACGGTCCCGAAGTTCGCGGCCTGGGCTGGTCCGGTTCCGAGGAACGTCAGCAGTGAGGCCGCGAGCAGCGCGGCGAGAGAGAGGGAGAGCGCTTTCTTCATGAGTCACATCCGTGTTCATTGATCGAGCGGTGGCCCCCTTTCCTGATCGTAGGGTGAAATACGGGGTGAAATCACTCGTGCATGTGAAATCACGTGAATTGGCACGGATTCGCGGAGCGACTACCGTCGCTGGCATGCGCAGCCTTCCGGGACACCTCACCCTCGGCGGATGTTCCCTCCGCTACTCCGACAGCCTCGACGCGGCCGACGCCGATGCCGACGCCGACGCGGTTGTCCTGCTGCACGGGGCGGGCGCCGACCACACGATGTTCCGGCGCCAGGCGGATGCGCTTCGTCGGGCGGGCCTGCGCGTTGTGCTCCTCGACCTTCGCGGGCACGGGGCGTCGCGTCCGAACTCGACGGACCTCTCCCCCGAGCTGTTGGCGAGCGACGTCGAGCGGCTCATCGCACACCTCGGCCTCGGCAGGGTCTCGCTGCTCGGGCATTCGCTCGGCGGGAATCTTGCGCAGGAACTGGTTCGGCGCTCCCCGGAGCGGTTCCGGAACCTCGTGGTGCTGGATTCCACCTGGAACGCCGGCCCGCTCAGCTTCCATGAGCGCGCCGGTCTCCGCGCCGCGGCGCCCATCCTCCAGCTGGTCCCGGCGAGGAGCCTGCCGAAGCTCATGGCGGATGCCTCAGCCGTGACGGCGACGGCACGTGCCGAGCTGACGCGAACGTTCGCCGCGATGTCGAAGCGGGAGTTCCTGGCGGTGTGGCGCGCGACGACGCAGTTCGTGCGTCCGGCTCCCGGCTACCGCACGCCGGTGCCGACGCTGCTGGTTCGAGGCGCGAGCGACACCACGGGCAACATCTCGCGAGCCATGCCAGCCTGGGCGGCGGCGGACGGACTCACGGAGCTCGTCGTCGCCGGCGCCGGCCATGTCGTGACGCTGGATGCGCCGGACGAGGTCTCCTCGGCGCTCGTGGAGTTCCTCGGCAGCTGAGAGAGGCGGCAGCCGCTGCAACGCAATCGGCCGCGGTGACCCGCTTGTCGTCGAGGACAAGCGGGTCACCGCGGCCGAGACGCGCGATGCGCGCGCGATGCGGGTGGAGCGGAGGCTAGGCCGTGATGGCGCGTCCGCCCGGTCCGCGGTACTGCGCAGAGCCGTAGCCCACGATGAAGTACCCGATAAGCGACAGCAGCCAGAGCAGGAAGAAGCTGAACACTCCGCCCTTGCCGAACGCCTTGCCGATGCGCAGCGCGACGAAGATCGAGAACACGACGTTCACGATCGGGATGAGGTAGAGCAGCACCGTCGCGCCGTGGTACCCGGCGATCTTGACGAGGATGTAGACGTTGTAGATCGGGATGATGGCGCCCCAGCCCGGGTAGCCGGCCTTACGGAAGACGGGCCAGAGGGCGATGATGAGAAGGACCCAGCCGACGAAGCCGCTGGCGGTGCCGCCGGGCGAGAGCGCTTCCCACTGCCAGGAGTCCATCTGGGTGGAGTTTTCGAGCGTGAACATAGTGACGTCCTTGAGGTCCGTGAAGCTGGTGAGATCCCCTGGGCTTCGGGGAGCGGAGCAACGCTACCGCGAGCTGTCAACTTCCTGGGAGCCTTTCGTCGCTGGAAGGCACGAATTGCACGCTTCGAGGCCCGAGGTGCAGGCTCGGCCAGTCGTCGACGTCCCGCAGGAGCTGCCGATCGTGGCTCGAGAGCACAACCGCGGCCTGCGTTCCCGCGAGCGCATCGGTCAGCTCGTCGACCAGGGCCATCGAGAGGTGGTTCGTGGGCTCGTCCAAGAGCAGCACGTGCGGCTTCGCGGCGAGGACCAGCGCGAGGTCGAGTCTGCGCTGCTGCCCCATCGACAGCTCGCCGACCCGCTTGCCCGCCTCCCTCGCCCGCAGCAGGCCGAGCTGCGAGAGCCCCACCGTCTCGCTCGGCGCGACGGTGCCGGCGGCTTCGAGCTCGCCCAGCCGCAGCTCGTAGACCTCCGCCGCGCGCTGCTCGAGCGGGAGCGACGATTCCTGCGGGAGCACGCCGACGCGGGTGCCGGGCTGCACGCGCACGGAACCCGCATCCGGGGCGAGGGAGCCCGCCAGCACGCGCAGGAGCGTCGACTTCCCTGCACCATTCGGGCCGGTGACGGCCAGCCTGCCCCGATGGGAGAGCGCGAGGGACACGGGACCGTGGAGGCGCCCCGTGACGGCCACCCCGTCGACGCTCAGCAGCTCAGCTCCTGCCCGGGTGCGGAGCTCCGGGAACCGGAAGAGCCGCGGTGGTTCCGGCACCGTCACGGCGTGCGCCTCGAGGGCCTCCTGGCGACGGTGCACACTCTGCGCGAGGCCAGCTGCGCGGGTGGCTCGGCCGTGCTTGTTCGCGCCCTTGCCCGGTCGCCACCCCGTGACGAGACGGTTCTGCGCCGCGCTCAGGCTCTCCTGCAGGCGCGCCTGCTCTTGCTGCTGCCGCTCGTAGTCCTGCTCCCACCGCTCGCGCTCGGCGGCGCGCGCCTCCCGGTACCCGGCGAAGCCGTTGCCGGAGACGCGGGGCCGCTCGTCCGGCGTCGGGTCGAGGTCGACGATCGTCTCGGCCACGTCGGCGAGCAGCGCCCGGTCGTGGCTCACGACGACAACCGCCCCCGTGCGCGAGCGGAGCTGCTCGGTGAGGAAGTCGAGCCCCGCGCGATCGAGGTGGTTGGTCGGCTCGTCGAGCAGCAGAAAGTCGTCGTCTGCCCCGAGGAGACAGGCGAGGCGGACCCGGTAGCGCTGTCCCACGGAGAGCTCGCGGAGGAGGCGGTCTGGGTCGGTCTCGGCGTCGAGGGCCTCGAGCGCGATGACCACTCGCCGCTCCGCGTCCCACGCGTCGAGCACCTCCGCGGCCTCGAGGGCCGCGGCGTAGCGCTCTTTGGCTCTCGGACCGCCCTCCGCGAGTGCCGCTCCTGCGGCGTCGAGCTCGGCGAGGGTGGCGAGCGCCGTCGCGATGGAGTCTGCGATGGCCTGGCCGACGGTCCGAGCGTCGTCGGCGTGCATCTCCTGCTCGGCGAGACCGAGGGTGCCGATGCGCTGCACGGTGCCGCTGTCTGGCGGGAGGATGCCCGCGAGCACGTGCAGGAGCGACGACTTTCCGCGGCCGTTCTCGCCGACGATCGCGATGCGCGACGTGGCGGTGACCACGAGGTCGACGGAGGTGAGCACGGGCGTCGCGCCGCGCAGCAGCGAGACGTCAGTGAGGGTGAGCTGCGCGCGAAGGCGCGCTGGAACTGAGGTGGGGGTGGTGTGCACGATCAATCCTTCAGAGCGGCGCGCCGCGAACCGCCGAGGGCTCCCCGAGGACTCTCAGAGGGCTCGGCAAGGCGTCAGCGGCTGGGCGCGCGAAAACGGCGACCCGGAGTCGGGTCAGAGCAGGTGGCCACCGTGATGCTCGGGCGGTCTCGGTCTCAGAGACAAGCGTGTTTCAGAGACAAGCGTGTTTCAGAGACAGGCGTGTTTCAGAGACACGCGTCGACGAGACCGGCGTCAGCGAGCGCGGAAGGCCAGCTCAGCCGTTAGCAGAAGAGAAGAAGGAACACGCGTTCACGGTACCAGCGGGGCGTGACGTCGTCGAGCTCGGATGCGCGTCACGGCCAGGTCTGCGCCGAGCATGAGGCCGCCGCCGAGCGCGTACACGAGCAGGTCCCTCACCTCGAACCCGGAGCCGAGGACCAGCCGGGCCGGTGCGAACGCCTCGTTCGCGCGGGCTGGCAGCTCGGTCAGCTGCAGCAGCTCGACCGCGAACGACCAGGCGACCGCGAGCGCGAACGCGGTCGACGCTCTGGCGCGGGGCGCGAGCAGGACGACCCCGAGGTAGACGGCGACCGTGTACAGGCCGGCACCGACGATGTCCCCGAACTCCCCATCCGGAAGCGCGTAGTGCACTGCGAGGCCCAGCGCGACGGTCGCGGCGAGCAGGACCGCGGCCGCGACTCGGCGGCGCAGGGCATCCACGCGCGAGGTCCGCTCCTGCTGGGCTCCAGCCGCGCCGCTCACGCCGGACCGCCGCTCGTCTCGGTCAGGCGCTCGACGGCCTCGATCGCGGTAACCGCGCGGAGGCCGGAGACGACGGCGCCGTTGAGGGTCTGCTCGAGGCCCGTGTGCTCGCCCGCGAAGGCGACCCGGCCCGCTGGCACGTCGAACGCGTCGAGGTCGGCCGGAGTCCAGTCCAGCGAGGCCGCCGAGTAGGAGCCGCGCGTCCACGGGTCGTCGCTCCAGTCGGTGAGGAGCACGTCGCCGTCGATGACGAGCTCGGGCCGCAGCGCCTGCAGCTCGCTGACCCAGCGCCCCGGTCCCGCTTCCGTGTGCAGGGCGTCGAGGGTGGCCCTGCTCCCGGCGAAGCAGGACAGGGCGGGGATGCGGTGCTCGCCGTCGGCAGACAGGGAGCGCCAGGACCACCAGCTCAGGTCCGTGCTCTGCAGGGCGATGTCGTCGTCGACGGCGGCGAGGGGCACGCCGAGCTTCGCGGCGGTGCCCATGATGCGGTGCGAGAGGGCGGCATCCTGCCCCGGGGTGAGGGCGAAGCCGAGTCGCAGGCTGCGCAGGATGGGCAGCGGCACGGCGATCACGGCCGCGTCGGCGTGCAGCGTGCTTCCGTCAGCGAGGGTCACCTCGACCCCGCTGCTCGACTGGTCGATCGCCCGGGCCGGGTGCTCGAGCCGCACCGCGGCCCCGAGCCGGCGGGCCAGCTCGATGGCGAGCGACTGGTTGCCGCCCACGAAGCGCCCGCCGTCGTCGATGAACGGCTGGTCCGCATCCGGGTCGTAGAGGAACGCGGAGGCGGCGCTCACGAGGTTCGGGTCGTTCGCGAGGGAGGTGACCATGCGGCGGTAGACCGGGTGCTGCTGGTAGTCGGGGCCGAGCGCCTCACGGTGGGCGTCTTCGACCGAGACGCGCGTGAGTCCGTCGGCGAGCATCCCGCGGAGGGTCTCGGTGATCTGCTCGGTCGTCGCCTCGAGCTCGGCGAACGACACGTGCCGGCCGTCGACGGTGCGCCTCGCGTAGCGCACGTTGTGGCTCAGGATGGGCACCCCGAGCTCGGCGGAGAGCCGACGGATGGCGAACTCGGTCGGGAACACGTACTCGCCGCCGCGCTCGGTGATCGCGCCGTTGCCGAGCCGCAGCGACCACGTTCGGCCCCCGACTCGGGCCCTGGCCTCCAGCACGCTGACCTCGTGGCCGCGCTTCCGCAGCTCCCAGGCGGCGGTGAGGCCCGCGAGGCCCGCTCCGATGACGATGATGCGCATGGGTCTCCGCCGCCTTCCGTGGTGAGCGGCCAGACGGGCCGCGCACCTGATTCTCGCGCAGAAGCGGCCCGTCGCGGGCGGCTCAGTGCTGGAGCTGCACGAGTCTCCCGTCGACCAGCTGCACCGTGTCGTGCATCCGGGGCAGGTGGGTGAGGTCGTGCGTGACGAGCAGGGTCGCCGTGTCCAGCTCCTCGGTGAGGCGCAGGATGAGCTCGATGATCGCGGCCCCGCGCTCCTGGTCGAGCGCGCTGGTCGGCTCGTCGACGAGGAGCGCACTCGGGTCGTTCATGAGGGCCCTCGCGATGTTGACACGCTGCCGCTGGCCGCCGGAGAGCTGGTGCGGCCGCTTCGCGCCGTGCTCCGCGAGACCGACCGCGGCGAGCAGCTCGTCGGCGTGCGCCGCGGCGGCAGGCCTGCGGCGGCGGCTTCCGGGCTCACCGAGCTCGTTCATGACGAGCAGCTGCTCGCGCGCCGTGAGCGACGGGAGGAGGTTCGCCTGCTGGAAGACGATGCCGATGCTGGACCGACGCAGGGCCGCCGACTCCGTGCGGCTCATGCCGCTCGCGTCGACGCCGCCGATCGTCACGCCGCCGGAATCCGGGCGGATGAGGGTGGCCGCGACGGCGAGCAGGCTCGACTTGCCCGAGCCGCTCGGCCCCGTGATGCCGGTCACGGTCCCCCGGTCGGCGGTGAGGCTGACGCCGTCGAGCGCGGTCAGGCGCCCTCCCCCGTCGGGGAAGGTGAGGGTGATGTTGTCCAGTGCGATCATCGGTTGCTCCCGAGTGCGGTGAGGGGGTCGGCTGTGGTCACGGAGCGCAGCGCGAACGCGGCCCCGGCGAGCCCGAGGGCGATCATGATGGCTCCCGGGAGGAGGGTGGTGAGGGGGCTCAGCAGGAACGGCAGGGCCTGGCCCGCGAGGGCGCCGAGGATGGCGACGAGCCCCACCCCCACGCCGATTCCGGCGACGAGCACCAGGAGGGCCTGGCCGAGGGCATCCCGTGCGAGCGATCGTGTGCTCGCCCCGAGCGCCTTGAGCACGGCGATGTCGCCCTGCCGCTGCATGGTCCACACCGTGAAGAACGCGCCGATCACGAGCCCGGAGATGCCGAACAGCATCGCGACCATGAGCAGTAGCGAGCCGACCTCGGAGCGGAACGCGGCGAGCGCGCCGAGGGCACCGAGCAGGGACTCGGAGACGGTGCCGGTCTCGGCATCCGCCGCGGCCCAGTCCGGGTCTCCCGAGACGGCGAGCACGGTGGCGTAGGCGCCGGGAGCGCCCGTCTGCTCGGCGAGCGCCTGCCAGTCGGCGAGGGTGATCTGCACGACCGGCGTGTGGCTGTACCAGGCCTCCGGTCCGACCGAGGCCACCTCGAAGGCGGCGCCGCTGATGGTGACGTCGTCGCCGACCGTGGCGTCGAGGTCCTCGGCCGCGGCACCAGAGAGAGTGATCTCGCCTGCCGCCGCTGGCGAGGTATCCGCGAACCCGGCCGGGACCCCGAAGACGGCGACGGCGGCCCCCGTCTCGGCGGTCTCAGCCCGGAGCTGGCTGATGCCGAGCGGGTCGACGCTGCTCACACCCGGGAACGAGGCGAGCGTGTCCGCCTGCTCACGGGACGGCGACGAGGTGGAGAAGCTCGGTGCGTCGTCACCCGCCGGGACGGTGAAGACGAGGCGGTCGGCGGGCAGCGCCAGGACTCCCGAGATGTTCTGGGTGGCGAGGCCGCCCGTGAGCCCACTGAGGAACCCGACGAGCACGGTGATGAGCGCGACGACGGCGCCGATCAGCACGAATCGGCCTCTCGCGAAGCGGAGGTCGCGGAGCGCGACGAACATGGTGGTCCTTTCCTGCCGCCAGTTCCGGCGGCTCAGGCAACCCTCCCGCCGAGCACCCCCTCCCGGCATCGCCCGTCGGCACACTCCTCGCGCACCGCACGGTGGAGTCGCCGCTCCACCTTTCGAAGGATGACCGCGACGCGAGCCGTGTCTAGGCTGAGCCGCATGCCGACCACTGCGCTCACTCCCGTCTTCGTGGGACTGCGCACGGGGCTCCACGCCCTCTCCTTCGGTCTCCTGGCGCTGGTCGCCGTGCGCGCTGTGCTCGCCCCCGAGCAGAGCACGGTGCTCGTGCTGGCCGCGACGCTGCTCTTCGGCGCGACGTACGCGCTCGGGGCGATCGCAGCATCCAGGCGCACGCGGCCGAGCGCCGCCCTGCCCAGGCAGCGACTCCTCTGGCTACTCGCCCTGACGCTCGAGTGGATGCTGCTGCTCTGGCTCTCCCGCGAGGCGGCGTACCTCGTCTTCCCGCTCTTCTTCGTGTACCTGCACCTGCTCGGCCGACGGGCTGGGATGCTGGCGGTCGCCGCGACGACCGCCATCGCCGTCATCGGCCTCGGGCTCCACGAGGGCTGGTCGGTCGCCGGCGTCATCGGCCCCTGCATCGGCGCGGGCGTCGCGGTACTCATTGGGATCGGCTACGAGGCGCTCGCGAAGGAGGCGAGGGAGCGGGAGCAGCTCATGCGGGAGCTGTTGGCGACGCAGGAGCACCTCGTCGCGACGGAGCGGGAGGCTGGCACCCTCACGGAGCGCTCCCGCCTCGCCCGCGAGATCCACGACACGGTCGCGCAGGGCCTCGCGAGCATCCAGATGCTGCTGCACGCCGCCGAGCGCGCCGACCCCGACGGCGCCGGGGTCGGGCACATCCGCCTGGCGAGGGAGACGGCCGCCGACAACCTGGCCGAGACGCGACGCTTCATCCGCGAGCTGGCGCCGCCGGACCTCGACGGCATGGACCTCGAGCAGGCGCTGCGGCGGCTCGCGGACGCGACATCGGCCGCGCACGGTATCCGCGTCGAGGTGCACAGCAGCGCCGACTCCCTGCCCATGCCCGTGCAGACTGCCCTGCTGCGCATCGCGCAGGGCGCCATCGCCAACGTCGTGCAGCACGCTGGCGCGAGCCGCGCGACCATCACGCTCGACGAGTCGGCGGCCGGGCTCGTCTTCGCCGTCGCCGATGACGGCCGGGGCTTCGACGCCAGCACCCACGAGCAGGCTGGCGGCGCGAACTCGGACTCGTTCGGGCTCGTCGCCACCCGTGAGCGAGTGCAGCAGCTCGGCGGCTCCCTCGACGTCACCTCCAGCGTCGGCCAGGGCACCACCCTGACCGTCACGCTCCCAACGCTCCCCAGGGAAGGCACCGCATGATCCGCGTCGTGATCGCCGACGACCACCCCGTCGTCCGAGCGGGCCTCCGTGCCCTCCTCGGCCTCGAGCCCGACATCGAGGTCGCGGCGGAGGCGTCCACCGCCGAGGAGGCCGTGCAGGCGGCGGCCACCGAGCGGCCCGACCTCGTGCTCATGGACCTCCAGTTCGGTGCGCGCGAGAACGAGAGCGGCGCATCCGCGACCCGCCGCATCCGCAGCCTCCCCGACCCGCCGCACGTGCTCGTCGTCACGAACTACGACTCAGAGGGCGACATCCTCGGAGCCGTCGAAGCTGGCGCCAGCGGCTACCTGCTGAAGGATGCGCCGCCCCACGAGCTGCTCGCGGCAGTCCGGGCCGCGGCGAGCGGTGCGAGCGCGCTCGCGCCGCCCATCGCCTCCCGCCTCATGGACCGGCTCCGCACGCCCCAGCAGAGCCTCTCGCCGCGGGAGATCGAAGTGCTCGAGCTCGTCGCATCCGGACTCTCGAACACGGACGTCGCCGCGGCGCTCTTCGTCACGGAGACGACCGTGAAGTCGCACCTCGCGCACGTCTTCACGAAGCTCGGCGCAACGTCCCGCACCGCGGCGGTCTCCGAGGCGAGAGCACGCGGCATCCTCCGGTAGCCTGCTCGTTCCCCGTCGAAGCCGCGCCTCCCGGCAGCAGGCCGAGACCCGTTCCAGGGAAGGCGTTTGCATGGCAGTCCTCACACCGCGGCGACGGCGTTCGGCTAACCCCGCGCAAGGCCCATCCCCCGCGGGGCGTCCGTCGAGGCCTCCCGCCGCCGGCGATCGAGCCGCGCGATGATCACAGGCGCACTGCAGAAGCTCGGCTGGTGGGCGCTCGACTACGTCTACGCCCTCGAGCGGCAGGTCCGTGCCGCCTTCAGCCGCGCCGAGGCCAGCTCGTACCTCAGCGGCGACGGTGCCCCGGTCGTCATCATCCCCGGCGTCTACGAACCCTGGCGGTTCATGCTGCCGCTCATCGAGGCCATCCACGAGAACGGCCACCCCGTGCACGTGCTCGAGCCGCTCGGCTTCAACCACCGGCCGGTCCCGGACGCGGCCGAGCACGTCGCCGCGTACCTGCGGGCCCACGACCTCACGGACGTGCTCCTCGTGACGCACAGCAAGGGCGGGCTCGTCGGCAAGTTCGCCATGTCGTTCGGCGACAGCGCCGAGCGGATCGCGGGGATGCTCGCTATCGCAACGCCGTTCGCGGGCTCCCGCTACGCCCGCGCGATGGCCGTCTCGAGCCTGCGCATCTTCTCCCCCAGCGACGCAACCATCCTCGCGCTGGCCCGCGAGAGCGAAGCGAACGCCCGCATCGTCTCCGTGTTCGGCCGCTTCGACCCGCACATCCCCGACGGCAGCGTGCTCGAGCTCGCACGCAACATCGAGCTGCCGACGGGCGGCCACTTCCGCATCCTCACCCACCCCGGCATCCTGCGGGGCTTCGCGGTGCTGAAGGAGCTGACCGGGGCCTGAGCCGGCGAAGCTGAGGCGCACCCGGCCTGGCGGCGACCGGTCACGGCCCAGGACTCGCGACACAGGAATCGCGACCCGGGACTCACTGCCTGGGATCACGCCCCAGAGTTCGCGCCCCGGGCTTCAGCTCAGTGGTGTTCGCCGCGCAGCAGCTGCACGGGGTCGATGCCCTGCCGGCGCAGGCGGCGGTTGGTGAAGGCGCACGCGATCGCGATGACGGCCGTCATGGCGAGCGTCGCGAGCAGCTGCTCCCGTGAGCCCTCGTTGAGCATCGTCAGGACGACGATCACGACGAGGATGACGCCGGCGAGGATGCTCAGCCACGGGAACCCGGGCATGCGGGCCGTGAGGGTCTCGCCGCGCGCATCCGCCCGCCGCCGCAGCACGAACTGCGACGCCGTGACCGTCGCCCACAGCACGATGAGCGTCGAACCGACGATGTTGAGGAGCGTCGGGAGCACGGCGTCTGGGGCGAGGAAGTTGAAGATCACCGTGAGGAAGCCGACACCGACCGAGACGAGCACCGCGATGGTGGGAGTGCCGTTCTTCGCGAGGCGCTGCATGCCGCGGGGCGCGAAGCGGCGTTCGGAGAGCGAGTAGACCATGCGGGAGGCGCCGTAGAGGTTGGCGTTGAGCGCCGAGAGGAGGGCGATGACGATGATGGCCGACATGATGAGGTCGACGCCCGGGATGTTCGTGAGGGCGAGCACCGCGGCGAAGGGCCCCGCGACGACGGCTGGGTCCGTCCAGGAGAGTGCGGCGACGATGACGAACACGGAGCCGATGTAGAAGAGCAGGATGCGCCACAGCACGCTGCGCACGGCGCGGCGGATGCTCGTGGCCGGGTCGCGCGTCTCGGCGGCGGCGATCGCGGTGAGCTCGGTGCCGCCGAAGCTGAACATGACGATGAGCAGGGCCGCGGAGATGCCGAGGATGCCGGTTGGCGCGAAGCCGTCGCCGGCGACGAGGTTCGAGAGGCCCGGGGACGGGACGTCGGGGATGAGGCCGAAGAGGAGGGCGGCGCCCAGCACGAGGAAGCCGATGATGGCGGCGACCTTGAGCACCGCGAACCAGAACTCGAAGGAGCCGTAGCGGCGCACGCCGAGGAGGTTGATGAGCGTGAACGCGACCATGAAGGCGAGCGCCCACACGCCCTGCGGGATGCCGGGCGTCCAGGCTGCGACGATCGCGGCCGCGCCCGTCGCCTCGGCGGCGATGACGATGACCAGCTGCATCCAGTAGAACCAGCCGAGCGTCGCGCCGGCCGTGGCACCGAAGGCCTTTGCCGCGTACACGGAGAAGGCGCCGCTCTGCGGGTCGGCGGCGGCCATCTCGGCGAGCATGAACAGCACGAGGATGACGAGCAGGCCCGCGACCGCGTAGGAGACGAGCACGGCGGGGCCCGCGACGGCGATCGCCTGCCCCGAGCCGACGAAGAGGCCGGCGCCGATCGCGCCGCCGAGGCCCATCATCGCGAGCTGGCGCGGCGAGAGGGAGCGCTGCAGGTGGTGGGCGGAGCTCGCCTGCCCTGCGACCGCTTGCGGTTCTCGCGCAGCCTCGTGCTGGTTGCTGTTCTCGGATGCGCTGGCGGAAGTCACAAGCCGGAAGTCTCTCACGAATGGCGGCCCCGGCACGGCACCCCTGGCTTCCCCCGTGCTGGCAGGTATCGTCCGCGTATCGAAACCCGCATACGCCGCCGCAACACGTCCCCCGAGAGGCTGTCGCCATGAGCTACAGCCGAGCAGACCAGACCCTGGAACTCCCGACGACCGGGGCGTTCGCCACCGCCCAGCAGGCGCCGAGGACTCGTCGACCGTCGCGGGCGCCGCGCTTCCTCGTGGCCGTGCTCTTCCTCGCGTACCTGGTGCTGCTGACGTGGCTCATCGTGTGGAAGCTCGAGGTGCCGTTCGTCGGGTGGGGCGAGACGAGGCAGCTGAAGCTCATCCCGTTCATCGCGAGCGAGGGGTACGCGGCGAGCAAGCCGCTGGAGGTGCTCGCGAACGTCGCCGTCTTCGTGCCGTTCGGCCTCTGCACCGGGTACCTGTGGCGCGTCCTGCCTGGCCCGAAGACGTTCTTCGCGGCCGGCTTCACGAGCCTCGCGATGGAGACGACGCAGTTCGCGCTCGCCGTCGGCAGCTTCGACACGAGCGACATCGTCGCGAACACCGTGGGCGCGCTGCTCGGCGCGGCCGTCGTCGCCCCGAGCGTGCGTCGCGCGGCGTTCAGCTAGCGCGGGCACCCGGCTGGGAGCCGAGCGCAGGACGGGTCGCGGCCCGCGTGGCCGGCGGCAGCTGGACGGTCACGCGCAGCCCGCCCCCGTCCCGGGCAGCGAGGCGCATCGTTCCACCGTGGGCCTTGACGACGCTCTTCACGATCGCGAGGCCGAGCCCCACCCCGGCGTGGTCGCTGCGGGCGCGCTGCTCGCCGCGCTGGAACGGCTCCGTGAGGGTCGCCAGCAGCTCGGGGCCGACCATGCTTCCCGTGTTCTCGACGACGAGGGTCGCCGCATCCGGTGCCGACGCCGTCGTCAGGCGCACCGTGCCGCCCTCGGGGAGGTTGTGGACGATCGCGTTGTGCAGCAGGTTCGTCGTGAGGAGGGAGATGAGGGCGGGCGAGCCGATCGTGTCCGCGGCCTCCCCCTCCGTCTCGATGGCGACGCCGCGCTTCTCGGCGAGCGGCAGCAGCGTCTCGGCCGCCTCCTCGGCGACGAGCGACAGGTCGACGCGTTCGGTCGCGAAGGTGCCGTGCTCGGTGCGGCTCAGCACGAGCAGCGCCTCGGTCAGCTCGATCGCGCGCGCGTTGACCGAGTGCAGGCGCCCGAGCACCTCGTCGTGGTCGTGCCCCGGGTCCCGGCGGGCGACGTCGAGGAGCGTCTGCGAGATCGCGAGGGGCGTGCGCAGCTCGTGCGAGGCGTTCGCCGCGAAGCGCTGCTGCTGCGCGACGTGCGCCTCGAGCTGCGCGAGCATGGCGTCGAAGCTGTCCGCCAGCTCGGTGAACTCGTCGCTCCGGCCGTCGAGGCGGATGCGGTGTGACAGCGACCCGGCCGCCGCGGCCCGCGTGGCGTTCGTGATGCGGGTGAGCGGGGCGAGCATCCGCCCCGCCAGGAACCAGCCGCCGACCAGCGCGAAGACGAGCAGGAACAGCAGCGCCCAGGCCGCGGCCGGCACGAACGCGCGGACGAGGTCGGTGCGGCCGGGGAAGAAGGTCCACTCGCTGGCCATCGCCTCAGCCGGAACGTAGCGGAGGAGGAAGGCGTAGACGACGGCGAGCAGCAGGGCGCCCGCGATCATGAGGAAGGCCGCGTAGCTCAGCGCGAGCTTCAGGCGGACGCTGAGGCCGCGCTGCCTCGTCACCGGAGTTCGTTCTCGTCGAGCACCGATGCGGCCTCGGCGTCGATGCGGTAGCCGACGCCCGGCACGGTCACGATGAGCCACGGCTCGCCGAGACGCTTGCGGAGCGCGGAGACCGTGATGCGCACGGCGTTCGTGAAGGGGTCCGCGTTCTCGTCCCACGCCTTCTCGAGCAGCTCCTCAGCGCTGATCACTCCCCCGCCGGCGCTCATGAGCACTTCGAGCACCGCGAACTGCTTGCGGGTGAGGGCGACGTAGCGCCCGTCGCGATACACCTCGCGGCGGAACGGGTCGAGCTTGAGGCCGGCGATCTCGTGGATGGGCGGGCGGCTGTGCGCGCGGCGGCGGTTGAGGGCGCGCAGCCGGAGCACGAGCTCCTGCAGCTCGAACGGCTTCGTGAGGTAGTCGTCGGCGCCGAGCTCGAAGCCCGACGCCTTGTCGTCGAGGCGGTCGGCGGCCGTGAGCATGAGGATGAGCACCCCGCTCTTGGAGGCGACGATGCGTCTCGCGACCTCGTCGCCGGACGGGCCGGGGATGTCGCGGTCGAGCACGGCGACGTCGTAGTCGTTGACGCTCAGCAGCTCCAGCGCCGCGTGCCCATCGCCGGCGATGTCGGCGGCGATCGCCTCGAGCCGCAGCCCGTCACGGATCGCCTCCGCCATGTAGGGCTCGTCCTCTACCAACAGCACACGCATGTGCCGATGATACGAGCCGCGGCATATCGCCCGCGTATGGGAAACCCGCAACGCCACGGCAACGTGCGCTCGCCTGAACTTGTGCCATGACGCTCACCAGCTCGCCCCGCCACCAGCGCACCGTCACCGACCCACCCGCGAAGAAGCGGAGCGTGCGCCTCCTCGTCGGCGGCGCATCCCTCGTCGCGCTCGCCGGTCTCGGCGTCGCGCTCTTCTCGGCGCAGCTCGGGCAGACAGCCGCGTCGCACCGTGAGGCCCCGGCGCCGGATGCGGCGCTCGCCGCCCCCTCCACGGCCGGGTCGGCCGGGTCGGGCGGCGAGTCAGCAGTCGAAACCAGCTCGGGGGATGCCGGCGCGGAGAACCCAGACGGGCGGCTCCAGTTCGGCACGACGGCGTTCGAGACCGAGTACGCCGGCATCGCCAACCTCTCCCCCGTGCTCCTCGACTCGCTGCAGGAGGCGACGAGCGACGCCGAGCTGGACGGCGTGTACGTCATGGTCAACAGCGGGTGGCGGTCGGCGGAGCTGCAGCGGCAGCTGCTGCGGGATGCGGTCGCCGAGTACGGCTCCGCGGAGGAGGCGTCTCGCTGGGTTGCCTCCCCGGAGACCTCCCTGCACGTCTCGGGCGACGCCGTCGACGTGGAAGGCGGAGGTGCATCCGACTGGCTCGCCACCAATGGGTCGCGGTACGGCCTCTGCCAGACCTACGTCAACGAGCCGTGGCACTTCGAGTTCCAAGCCTCAGCCCCCGCCAACGGATGCGCCGAGCAGTACCCAGACCCGACGTACGACCCGCGGCTGCGGAGCTAGGGTCAGTTCCCTCGAGCCGGCTCTCCCGCCTGTTCTTCCTCGTCGAGCAGGTGCCCCGCGTGGACGGCGTCGCGCGGGTCGGCGAGGCCAAGCGGCTTCACAGCGCGCAGCGCCCAGGTGAGACCGAGGTAGAGGGCGAAGCTCACCGCGAAGGCCGGGATGTTCGCCCCGATGAGGCTCGGAGCGACGTACGCGAGCACGTACGAGAGTGCGGCGCCGAAGATCCACACGAACACCGCCACCCAGTTGATGCCACCCAGGTACCAGTAGCGGCTCTCGGGCCGCTCCTGCAGGATCTGCCGCGAGTAGCTGCGGCGCTTCAGCAGGTAGTAGTCGGCGATCATGATCGCGAACACGGGCACGAAGAACGCGCTGATGATGAAGAGGAAGTCGGTGAACTGGTTCAGGAGGCCCAGGAACGTCGAGCCGATGATCGACACGATGCCGAGGACGATCGCCGTCGGCAGGAAGCGGAGGTGCCACTTCGACTGCGCGTTGATGACCGAGGTGACCATGCCGAAGACGACCATGGTGTTGGTCGCCATCACCGAGAGGAAGATCGCGATGCCGAGCGGCCAGCCGAACTCGGCGACGATCACGGTCGGGTCGAAGGCGATCGCCTCGCTTCCGCGAAGGAGCACGACGCTGAACGCGACGAGGCCGAGGAACATGGCGATCGTGGTCGAGAGCGTGTAGCCCACGCCCGAGCCGACGACTCCGGCGACGCTGTTCTTCGCGTGCCGATTCATGTCGGCGGAGAGGACGGTCCACGAGATGGCCGTCGCGATGACCAGGTCGAGCGTGATGAACGGGGTACCGCCGAGCTCCGCATCCACGGGCAGCGCGGCGAATTCGCCGGGGCTGAACGCGCCGAACGCTGCCGCGAACACGAAGCCCATGACCACCAGGATCACGAGCGCCAGCCACGGCTCGACGCGAGAGATGCCCGTGTGGCCGAAGATCGCGAGCACAACGACGATGCTCTGGCAGATGGCGGAGAACAGCATCGGGTTCGAGAAGCCCGTCGCCTCGAACACGAGGAAGTCGACGGTGACGCCGGCGAGCATCGCCTGCACCCAGCTCCACCCCATCAGCACGATGAGGTTGGAGGCCGCCGGCACGAGGCTGCCGCGGATGCCGAACGCGCCACGTGTGAGCGCCATCGTCGGGAGGCCCGTGCGGGTGCCCATGTTGCCGATGAGCACGAGCACGATGACGCCGATCAGGGTGCCGAGCACGATCATCCCGGTCGCGGTGCCGAACGAGACGCCAGGCACGAAAAGGGTGCCCGTGAGGAGCGTCGTGACGACGAGGTTCGCGGCGAGCCAGATGAGGGCGATGCGGATGAGCGATTGCGTGCCGCGGACGGGGCCCGCCGAGTCGTCCTGGCCGTCGAGGTTCAGGGCCATGGTCTTCGGGCCGGTCATGAGGATGCCTCCGCGTCAGTCGTCGGCGCGGACAGGTGCTCATGGACCGCGATGAGCGAGCCCTCGTCGCCGACAGTGAAGACGATGCTCTCCCGCTCGAGGTAGGAGGCCGGTCCGTCGGCAGACTCGACGCTCGTCGCCACCGTGTGGCTGAAGACCGCGCCGCCCGGGAAGACCTGCACGAGGCGGTCGGTGGATGCGCACGAGACGACCCGCCACCCCGCCGCGACCCAGCCCGCCCACAGCGCCTCGTACTCGGCGCGCGAGTCGAGGCGCGCGGGCTCGGGGTGGAAGACGAACGACGCGTCCGGCGCGAACCCGGCGAAGTACGCCTCGGTGTCCGTCGCGCGGAAGGCGTCGATGATGGCATCGGCAGCCGCGAGCACTGCCTCCTGCGTGGGTGTGGTCGACATTCAAGTGCTCCCTTGGACTTGGTGGGCTCTGCTGACAGGCTTCGAACGGCGGTCGGCTTCCGGCCATCGCAGTGCAGTCGCCGCACAAACCAAGCAAACACCTACACGCCGAGCCTCGTCCAGGGAGGAACCGAACTCATTTCGGTTGACAAGGGGCATTATGTCCAAGTCGTCCAGCGCTCAGCGCGCCGCATTAGTCGTGGTTAGTCGTGAGACGGGCGCCTGCGCTGCGCCTTCGTCGCCGAGCGTTGGCCCTTCGACTCGAGCCTGCGACGCTGCGAGCCCTTGGTGGGCTTGGTTGCCCGGCGCTTCGGTCCGGGCGGCGCGAGGCCCTCGCGCACGAGGTTCGCGAGCTTCTCGAGCGCCGCCTCGCGGTTGCGCAGCTGCGAGCGCCGCTCGGAGGATGCAACCGTGACCACCCCGGACACGAGGCGCTTGCCGAGTCGCGACAGGAGCATCCGTCGCTGCTCGTCGCTGAGCACGAGCGATGCTCCGACGTTCCAGAAGAGCTCGACCCGGCTGTCGGAGGTGTTGACGTGCTGCCCGCCCGGCCCGGAGGATCGCGAGAAGCGCCAGCCGAGCTCCGCGGCCGGAATCGTGAGCGAGCGTGACACCTCCAAATCCATGCGCCAAGCCTCCCACGCGCCGGGACGTTCGGAACGGCGGCTCGTGGATCGCGAATGCCTAGGGTGGCCCCATGGCGCACACGCATCCGAAGATCGTCGACCTCACGCACCCGCTCAGCTCGGGCATGCAGATCTACCCCGGCGACCCTGAGGTGCGGGTCGAACCCGCCACCTCCCTCGCGGACGACGGGGTTGTGGTGCACGCCCTGCAGCTCGGGACGCACACCGGCACGCACCTAGATGCGCCCTCGCACTCGATCGCCGACGGAGCCACGGTCGACCGCCTCGATCTTGGCCGGCTCGCGGGGCCGCTGCATCTCGTCGATGTGACCGAGCTTGCGCAGCCCGGAGACAGGATCGAACTCGCTCAGGTCGCCGCCCAGCTCGAGCAGCTCGCGGCCGGCACGATCGTCGTGTTCCGGACCGACTGGTCGAAGCGGTTCGGGCAGCCCGACTATCTCGAGCACCCCTTCTTGGATGCGGCGATCGCCGAGCGTCTCCTCGCCGTGGGTGTGACGGTCGTCGGCGTCGACACCCTCAGCCCTGACCGCACGGACGCGACCGCAGCATCCGCCGACCTCCCGTTCCACGAGGTCTTCCTGGGCGCGGGCGGCGTCATCATCGAGAACCTCACGAACCTGTCCGCCATCGACACCGCGCGCGACCCGTGGATCTCCGCCCTGCCGCTGCCGTTCACGGGCCTCGACGGCTCGCCGGTGCGTGCGGTCGCGATGCACCGCGCATAGCCGTCGGAGGTGCCGCGATCGCCGAGCGGATTTTCGCCGTGAAGGTGGCGCGAAACGGAGGCCACGCCGAGCGCTCCTTCTCCCCCGACGTCCCGAGCACCCCGGACGGCGTCGCGCGGGACGACGCGTCCGTTGAAGCCGGCTCGCAGCAGGTGTGGATTACCTACATCGAACGTCCTTCGCCCCTGGCGGACAAGCGCAATCGCTGGCGAACCGCGATCTAGGCTGAGCCTCCTGCTGACGGGAAGGAACCGCTATGAGCATGGAAGGCGCTGCCTGGAGTTCGCTCTACAAGATTTCGTCCGCCAGGGATGGAAAGCACGGCTTCTCGCGTGAATCGGTGCGGCGCATCCTGACGTTCGCGGTGCCCTACCGGGCCAAGCTGGTGCTGTTCATCGCCCTGTCGATCGTTGGCGCGTTCCTCGCGGTCGCGACGCCGGTGCTCGCCGGCCAGGTGGTCGACGTCATCGTCGCCCGGGGTGCAGTCAGCACGATCGTCTGGATCGCCGTCGTCATCGCGCTCGTGGCCATCGCCGACGCGGCCGTGTCGCTCGCGACGCGCTGGTACTCGGCGAGGATCGGCGAGGGTGTGATCCTCGACCTCCGCACCGCCGTCTTCAACCATGTGCAGAAGATGCCCATCGCCTTCTTCACCCGCACGCGGACGGGCGCCCTCGTGAGCCGCCTGAACAACGACGTGATCGGCGCCCAGCAAGCCTTCAGCGGCACCCTGTCGGGCGTGGTCACGAACCTCGTGGCGCTCATCCTGACCCTGATCGTCATGCTCAGCACGTCCTGGCTCGTCACCGTGCTCGCCGTGATCATGCTCCCCATCTTCCTGATCCCCGCACGTCGCATGGGCAGCCGCCTCGCCGCGTTGCGCCGCGAGGCCGCCGACCACAACTCGGCCATGAGCACGCAGATGACCGAGCGCTTCTCGGCGCCCGGCGCCACCCTCGTCAAGCTGTTCGGCCGGCCGGATGAGGAGGCCGAGGAGTTCCGCGTGCGCGCCGCGCGTGTCCGCGACATCGGCGTTCGCACGGCGATGCTGCAGTTCGTCTTCTTCACCGCGCTGATGCTGGTCTCCGCGCTCGCCCTCGCGCTTGTCTACGGGCTCGGCGGCGTCCTCGCGCTCGGCGGACAGCTGGAGACCGGCGACGTGGTCACCCTCGCGCTGCTCCTCACGCGTCTCTACGCGCCGCTCACGAGCCTCGCGAACGCACGCGTCGAGATCATGAGCGCGGTGGTCAGCTTCGAGCGCGTCTTCGAGGTGCTGGATCTCGAGCCGCTCATCCAGGAGAAGCCCGACGCGACCGTCGTCCCCGAGGGCCCGGTGTCGGTCGAGTTCGACGACGTCCGCTTTGCCTACCCGTCCGCGGACAAGGTGTCGCTCGCCTCCCTCGAGGAGGTCGCGACGCTGGATACCCGCGGCGGCGAGGAGGTGCTGCACGGGGTGTCCTTCCGCATCGAGCCGGGGCAGACCGTCGCCCTGGTCGGCACGTCCGGTGCCGGCAAGTCCACGATCGCGCAGCTCCTCTCGCGCCTCTACGACGTCGACAGCGGTGCCGTGCGTCTCGCGGGGACGGACGTCCGCGACGTCACCTTCGCGTCGATGCGGCACACCCTGGGCATGGTCACGCAGGACGGCCATCTCTTCCACGAGACGATCCTCTCCAACCTGCGTCTCGCGAGGCCCGAGGCGACCGACGACGAGGTGTGGGATGCCGTGCGCCGGGCGCGGCTCGAGCCGCTCATCCGGTCGCTGCCTGATCAGCTGGACACCATGGTGGGCGAGCGCGGCTACCGGCTGTCGGGCGGTGAGCGCCAGCGGATGACCATCGCGAGGCTCCTGCTCGCCCAGCCGCGGGTTGTCATCCTCGATGAGGCGACGGCAGCGCTCGACTCGACGTCGGAGGCCGCCGTGCAGGCGGCGCTGAGCGAGGCGCTCGAGGGACGCACGGCGATGGTGATCGCCCACCGCCTGTCCACCATCCGCAGCGCCGACCAGATCCTCGTGATCGAGGACGGCTCCATCGTCGAGCGCGGCACGCACGAAGAACTGCTTGCCGCGGCCGGGCGGTACGAGGAACTGCACCGGACCCAGTTCGCCGTGCAGAAGAACGTGGCGGCGGATGAGGATGCGGCGGGTGGATCCTGAGTACGAAACGGGAAGGCGCTGCTTGGGCACCTGACCGGAGCGCGGTCCGCGTAGGGTGAGCTGATGCCTGAAATCACTTCGCCAAATCCTGCGCCCGTTCCTGTAGACCTCCCGCTCGAGCAGCGGCTCGCGGCTGCCGTCGAGCGATACGGCCAGTCCGAGTTCGTTGAGCGGGTACTCAACCTCATGAAGGGGTACGACGAAGGCGATGACCTCCTCCTCTACGTCGGCGGCGATCACGCGCAGGGAATCCTCGATGGCGCGCCCGTGCTCTACTGGCCCGAGCTCTGGGGCACCCGTGCGCTGCTGTACGTCTGGGATGAGTCGGCCGCGCCTGCGGTGATCGGCACGCTCGGCAACCCGGCTTGGCGCGTCCGCGAGATGGGAGCACGGGTTGTCGCAGCGCGCGAGCTCCCAGCAGCATCCGAACTGGCCGGGCTGCTCGACGACAGTGTCGCTCGAGTGCGATCGGCAGCCGCGAGGTCTCTGGCAGCCGTGGGCACGCTCGAAGACGTGGATCGCCTGCGCCCGCTGCTCAAGGATCCCGAGATCGAGGTGCGGCGAAGCGCCCAGCAGGGCCTTGACGCGCTGCGCGTGAGGTTCCCAAAGAACTAGGCAGCGCTGCGTTTGGGCTCGATCCACCGACTCTAGGCGTGCGGTGGAGTCGGCTGCGACGCTCTAAGGTCGCGATAGGGGCGGGCATGCAGACGAGCTTCTGCGGGCGGACCGTGGAGGTAGTCGCAGATGCGCGGACTAGCTCTACTCGGCCGTGGCGTTGGTGTCGCTTCGGGTCTTGTGATGTGACGAGGCCTCCTGGCTTGATGGAGCTGTCTCGTTCTGCCATCGCCAGGAGGCCTCTATGTCCCGCGCCAAGGCCCGTCTCGCGGTTCATGGTCGGCGGTTGCTGGTCGAGCGGATCGTGTTCGAGCGTCGTCCGGCGTCTTATGTCGCGCGAGCTCGGGGTGTCGCGGCAGTGCGCGCATCGCTGGGTCGTGCGTTTCCGCGCGGAGGGTCTGTCGGGTCTGGTCGATCGATCAAGCCGCCCGCGCCGCTCGCCCTCCAAGACGCCGGCCGAGGTCGAAGCGCGTGCTGGAAGTGTGAGATCCCTTGTGATTCGATCCGGCCCGGCTCGCGGTCGAGACCGGTGTTCCGGCCCGGACGATCTCTCGGATCCTGAACCCTCACGGGGTGACGTCGCTAGCGTGGTTGAACCCGGTGACCGGGGCCTCGATCCGCGCTCATGGATAGACCACGAAGCGATACCAGCCCCCCATCCCGGGGGCCTGGTCCACATCGATGTGAAGAAGCTCGGGAGCATCCCGGACCGCGGGGGGGGGGGGGGGGGGGGGGGGGCGGGGGGCGGTGGTCCGGCTCGCCGTGCCACGCCCACCC
>NZ_PSXZ01000048.1:0-589 GCF_002931375.1 Pseudoclavibacter sp. RFBJ3
CGCGAAGACCGAGCTGCTGCGCATCGACGCCGACACCACCCTGCGCGAGTTCAGCAAGGAAGTGCGCTGGAACCAGGCCTACTACCGCCTCGCGCAGGGCCTCTAAGCAGGGCGGCCTCTGCCCGGTATGCGCGCCGGCAGAGCCGCCCACCTCACGCCACGGGGTGACGTCACTTGCTGATCTGGGCAAGGGCCACCGGCGTCGCCCCGTGGTCAACTTCACTGAGCACCAAACCGGAGTTAATGCATGAGCCGTAGAGCGAAGATCGTCGCCACCCTGGGCCCAGCCGTCAACACCCTCGAAGGAATCCGCGCCCTGATCAGCGCCGGCGTCAATGTAACGCGCTTCAATCTCAGCCACGGTGACCACACCATGCACACCGACAACTACAAGCTCGTGCGGGATGCGGCCGAGGAGCTCGGCGTTCCCGTCGCGATCCTGGTCGACCTGCAGGGCCCCAAGATCCGTCTCGAGAAGTTCGAGGACGGACCCCACCACCTCGCGGTCGGGGACATCTTCAAGATCACCTCCCAGGACGTGCCCGGCACGAAGGACCTCGTCGGCACGACCTACAAGGGCCTGCCCACC
>NZ_PSXZ01000012.1:0-64538 GCF_002931375.1 Pseudoclavibacter sp. RFBJ3
GCGGAGGGCAGAGGGCAGGGCGAGGGCGTGGAGCAGACGGCGGAGGGGAGGGAGCGCAGACGAAGATCCCGCCGCCAGCTCTGGGCTGGCGACGGGATCTGCGTGCTGCTTGCTGCTTACGCGTAGGGGTTCGGCGTGAGCGTGTACTTCGTGTACAGGTACTCCTCGATGCCCTCGAAGCCGCCCTCGCGTCCGATGCCGGACATCTTCACGCCGCCGAACGGCGCCGCTGCGTTGGAGAGCACGCCGATGTTGAGGCCCATCATGCCCGTCTCGATGCGGTCGATGAGGCGCTGGCCGCGCTTGAGGTCCTCCGTGAAGACGTAGGAGACGAGGCCGTACTCGGTGTCGTTGGCGAGGCGGATCGCCTCTTCCTCGTCGGCGAACGTCGTGATGGAGAGCACCGGTCCGAAGATCTCCTCGCGGAAGATGTCGCTCGACGATGGGGTGCGGTTGAGCACGGTCGGCTCGTAGAAGGAGCCGTCGCCCTCCACGCGCTTGCCTCCGTGCAGGAGCTCAGCCCCCGCCGCCACTGCGGAGTCGACCAGCGAGGCGACCTTGTCAACGGCCTTGTCCTCGACCAGTGGGCCGATGATGACGCCGTCTTCGGTGCCGCGGCCGATCTTGAACGCGGCGACCTTCTCGGTGACCCGACGCGCGAACTCGTCCGCGACATCCGTGTGCACGAGGATGCGGTTCGCAGCCGTGCAGGCCTGTCCGATGTTGCGGAACTTCGCCGCGATGACACCCTCGACGGCCTTGTCGAGGTCGGCGTCCTCGAACACGACGAACGGGGCGTTTCCGCCGAGCTCCATGGATGTGCGGAGCACGTTCTTCGTGGCCTCCTTCATGAGGCCCTGGCCGACGCCGGTCGACCCGGTGAACGAGATCTTGCGCAGGCGCGAGTCGGCGATGATCGGGGAGGAGACCGCGGCGGTGCTGCGGGTCGTGATGACGTTGACGACGCCCTTGGGCAGGCCAGCCTCTTCGAGGATCTTCACGAAGTAGAGGGTCGTGAGCGGCGTGAGCGACGCCGGCTTCACGACCGAGGTGCAGCCTGCGGCGATCGCGGGCGCGATCTTGCGAGTCGCCATGGCGAGGGGGAAGTTCCACGGCGTGATGAGGAACGCGGGACCGACGGGGTGCTTCGAGACGATCATGCGTCCCGTTCCCTCTGGCTGCGTGCCGTAGCGGCCGTGCACACGGACGGCTTCCTCGCTGAACCAGCGCAGGAACTCGCCGCCGTAGGTGACCTCGCCCTGCGCCTCAGCAAGGGGCTTGCCCATCTCGAGGGTCATGATGAGCGCCATCCCGTCGCGGCGCTCCTGCAGGATGTCGAACGCGCGTCGGAGGATCTCCCCGCGCTCGCGCGGTGCCATCCGGGCGAAGTCCTCCTGCGCGGCGACGGCGGCGTCGAGCGCCTGGATGCCCTGCTCTGGGTTCGCGTTGGCGATGTGCTTGAGCGGCTTGCCCGTCGACGGGTCGTTGACCGCGAACGGCTCATCCGCGCCGTCGACCCACTCACCGCCGATGAACAGCTGGCCGGGGACCTTCGCAAGCAGTTCCGCTTCGTTGGGGTACGTCATTGTGCAAACTCCTCGGTTGTTGGCGAGCTCGCGCTTCCCGGGCCCCGAGTCTCGGGCGCGGTGGCGATGGATGATCCAACGCTACTCGGGCGGGCTGGGCGCTTCACGAGCATTTCGCCCAGCCCGGGGAGCCGAGGTAGTGCATCCGCACAATCAGGCCAGCAGGTCCCTGACCATCGGGATGACCTTCGTGCCGTACAGCTCGATCGCCTTCATGCTGTGCTCGTGAGGCAGCGTGCCTGCGCTGTACTTAAGGTCGAAGCGCTGCAGGCCGAGCACCTTGACCGTGGCGGCGATCTTGCGCGCGACGGTTTCTGGCGAGCCGACGTAGAGGGCCCCGCGCTCGCCGGCTTCCTGCTCGTACTGCGCGTACTGCATGGGCGACCAGCCGCGCTCCTTGCCGATGCGCATCATCATGGTGCGGTAGTTCAGCCAGTGCTCTTCACGCGCCTGCTCGTCGGTGTCCGCGATGTGGCCAGGCGAGTGCGCGCCGATCGGGCCGTTCGGGTGGCCGAACTGCTCGTTGGCCTGCCGGTAGAGCTTCGCGAACGGCGCGAAGCGCGCTGATTCGCCGCCGATGATCGCGAGCATGAGCGGCATCGAGTACTGAGCGGCCCGCACGACGGACTGGGGCGTGCCCCCGACGGCGGCCCATGTGCGCAGGCGGCCCTCTTCGAGCTGCGGATGCACGGTGACGTCGTTGAGCGCACCCCGGACGGTTCCGCTCCAGCTGACGGGCCCACCCGCCGCGATCTTCATGAAGAGGTCGAGCTTCTCGTCGAAGAGCACCTCGTAGTCCTGGAGGTTCAGCCCGAAGAGCGGGAACGACTCGGTGAACGAGCCCCGCCCGAGCATGACCTCTGCACGCCCGCTCGAGATGGCGTCGACGGTGGAGAAACGCTGGAAGACCCGTACGGGGTCATCGGAGCTGAGGACCGTGACCGCGCTGCCGAGACGGATGCGCTCGGTGCGGGCCGCGATCGCGGCGAGCACGGTCTCCGGCGTGGAGATCGCGAAGTCGTCTCGGTGGTGCTCGCCGACGGCGAAGGCGTCGATGCCGACCTGTTCAGCCAGGACGCCTTCCTCGACGACGTCGCGGATGACCTGCGCGTGCGAGCGCGGGGTGCCGTCGAGGTCGTTGGTCGCGTCTCCGAAGGTGTTGAGGCCGAACTCGATCGTGCCGGTCATGGCAGCTCCATCCATTTCAATGCGTTTACATGAACTCTAGTCGCAAGAAAAAGCGCCGCCCCGGGGGAACACGGCATCCCCGAGGCGGCGCAGCTTGTGGTCGAGTGCAACGACGGGCAACGCGGGGCCAGGGGCGGCGTTCCATGCAATCGAATGAAGTTCGATGATCGTGCCAAAAATGCCATGGCGCGTCAACTCAGGCACCCCTCCCCGCGCAGAATGATCACGTTTCGCGGTTCACTTGTCGGTGGCCAGCAGATGCACGCGAAACCGTATATCGTCGCCCGTATCCCCCACCCGAATAGCCCACCCGAGACACCGAGAGGCCGAGCATGACAGGCGTGGCGGAGACCCTTGACCCGAGCCCCTCCGGCAAGACCCAATTGGCCTACGAGTTCATCGAGCAGCGGATCTCGGACGGCACCTTCGCCCCGGGCCACCGACTTGTCCTCGGCGCGATCGCAGGCAAGATCGGCGTCAGCACGCTCCCTGTGCGCGAGGCTCTCCGAATGCTGGAGGCGGAAGGCGCAGTCACCTACGAGCGCTACGTCGGCGCGCACGTGACCGGACTCGAGCCGGAGCGCTACTGGCAGGCCCTGGAATCACTTGCCATCCTCGACGGCTACGCAACCGCGAGCGCCGCCCGTCACCTCACGGAGGACATGCTCAGCGAGGCCCGCAGCGCGAACGCCGAGATGGGTCGGATGCTCGTCGATCCCGACGACCCGACGGGGCTGCATTCGAGATTCCACCACCTCCTCTTCCGGCGGAGCCCGAACACGTACCTCGTGGACCTCGTCGAGCGAACCTGGCGACACCTCGACCGCCTGCGATCCTCGGCGCCGGAATCCGACATCCGCATCACGCCCGCCACGATCGCCGAGCACGACCACCTCCTTTCCCTCCTCGAGATCGGGGCGCCGAGCAGCGTGATCGAGCAGGCGGTCCGCGACCACCACCGGGCGACGTCGCGAGCTCACACGAGCGAGGTGCCCGAGACGGCCTAGACCCTGCCTGCTGCTGCGATCTCGTCCATGAGCAGCGCGAGGGCGATGTCACCGCCGGCCGCTGCACCCTGGCCAATCGAGACCGGCACGTTGGCGCGAGGGTCCCCCGCGTTGCCGACGACCCAGACCCTGGACTCGGGATGCTCTGGGCCGCAGACATCCACGCCGTCGAGCATCCCGGTCAGCGGAACGAAGCTCGGGTTCGTGAAGATCGCCTCGAGCTCGAGCTCTCTGCCGTCAGCGAGACGGACTCCGCGAAGCCGTCCGTCGACACCTGCGAGCACCTCGTCGACCCCGGAGCGCTCGATCCTCACTCCGCGGGCGACGAGTGAGCGCGCCTCCGCCTCACCGAGTGCGAAGGAGCCGTTCACGAGGAGCACGAGGTCGCCGCTCCACTGCCGAAGCATGTGCGCCTTCAGATCCGAGTGCTCGCCGTTGGCAAGAACGGCGATGGGTCGATCGCGGTGCTCGTAGCCGTCGCAGAAGGGGCAGGCGTAGACGCCTCGCCCCCAGAGCGCGCGGAGTCCCGGCACGTTGGGCAGCTCGTCGCGGAGCCCAGTCGCCACGACGACGGCTCGCGCCCGGAAGCCCCGTCCATCCTTGATCATCACCTGCACGCGTGCGCCATCCTCGCCCCCGACAGAGGTGACGCTCGCCACTTCAGCCTCGGCGAAGACACCCTCGTGGGCTTCGACCTCGGCGCGACCCAACCGCCGCAGCTCACCGGGCGCGAGACCCTCGTGGCCGAGGACGCCGTGCATGTGGTCGGTGAATCGATTGCGGGGAACTCCGTGGTCCAGCACGAGCACCCGCCTGCGCCCCCGCGTGAGCATGAGCGCAGTGCTCAGACCGGCGGGGCCGGCGCCGATCACGATCGTGTCCCAGAGCAGGTTCTCGTTCTCTGCCGCGTGCTGCGGCGCATCCAGTTGTGTCATGGGTCGAGTCTCCGGCGGGACTCTCGCGTTTCGCAACCGAGTTTGCTAGTTTCGCAACATGACGGATGCAGCGACGACGGATGCAGCGACACGCTATCCAGACAGCCTTGACGACCCGACCACCGGAATCACCGAGGCGCTCAGCCGCGTCGCGCCCCGACTCCGAGAGATCAGACAGGCCCGCGGCATGACGCTCAGCGAAGTCGCCGAGGAGACGAGCCTCAGCGTCAGCACCCTCTCGCGGCTCGAATCAGGCGGCAGACGCCCCTCCCTCGACGTGCTCCTGCCGCTCGCGCGCTGCTACCGCGTGCCGCTCGACGACCTCGTGGGCGCACCCTCGACCGGCGACCCGCGCATCCACCCCAAGCCCGTGAAGCGCGGCGATCGCGTCTACCTCGCGCTCTCCCGCGCCACGGACGGCATGCAGGCCTTCAAGGTGCTCGTCGCGCCACAGAAGCCCTCAGAACGAGACAAGCCGGTCACCCTGCGCGTGCACGAAGGCACCGAATGGTGCTACGTCCTCGCCGGAAGACTGCGCCTGCAGCTCGACGACGACGTCACGATCCTCGAACCAGGCGAAGCCGCGGAATTCGACACGACGCGCCCCCACTCCATGACCAACGACGGCGACACGACGCTCGAGATCCTCTCGCTCTTCAGCCGGCAGGCCGAGCGCAGCCACATCCACGAAACCGGCTGAACGGATCGTCCGAATATCGGCGCACCGAATACCCGGGAACCCCTACGATATTGAACATCGCGGTGGGGCTCTGCGGTGCGTATCGAGGGCGGAGCGCACCGGGGAATTCCGCCGTGCACCATAGAACGGCGTCACGGCGCCACCCAACGATGCAAGGTTGGATGCAATGATCGCTCCTCGTCTCCGAGACGTGACACAGCTCACCAGTTCAAAGGCCATACTCTTCGACCTCGACGGCGTCATAACGCCAACCGCCGAGGTGCACATGCGCGCATGGGCGCGGCTCTTCACCGACTACCTCGCAGCCAAGGGCGCCGGTCCCGCATACACCGACGACGACTACCTCCGCTACGTCGACGGCAAGCCCCGCTACGACGGAGTCCGCTCGTTCCTCGCCTCCCGCGGCATCACGCTCGAGGACGGCACGCCCGAGGACTCCCCGGAGCTCGAGACCGTCTGCGGCCTCGGAAACCGCAAGAACGACACCTTCAACGCGGAACTCGCCGAGACCGGCGTGCAGGCCTACCCGGGGTCGCTCGAGTTCCTCGACGCCGCCGTCCGGCACGGCCTCCGCGTCGCCGTCGTCTCCAGCTCCCGCAACGCCGTCCCCGTGCTCACCGCGGCCGGGCTGCTCGACCGCTTCGAGACCGTCGTCGACGGCCTCGTCGCCGCCGAGAACGGCATCGCCGGCAAGCCGGCCCCAGACACCTACCTGTACGCAGCGCAGCTCCTCGGACTCACCGCCGCCGAATGCGTGGTCGTCGAAGACGCCCACTCCGGCGTCCAAGCCGGCCGCGACGGCGACTTCGGCCTCGTCATCGGCGTCTCCCGAGAAGCGAGCCACGAAGAGCTCATGTCCTCAGGCGCGGACACCGTCGTCGACGACCTCGCCGAACTCGTGCCGGTGTTCCCGCACTCAGACCTCAAGGAAGATCACGCATGAACCTCTCCACGGAAGACCCCCTGGACCGCCACCGGTTCCCCCTCGACGAGTGGGCGCTGGTCGAGCACGAATTCGACGCCAACTCGCAGGGCCTCGTCGAGACGCTCTTCGCGACCGGCAACGGCTACCTCGGCATGCGCGGCAACCTCGAGGAGAGCCGCGACGGGTACATGTACGGGACCTTCATCAACGGCTTCCACGAGACGTGGCCCATCCGCCACGCGGAGGACGCGTTCGGGTTCGCCCAGGTCGGCCAGACGATCGTCAACGTGCCGGACGCGAAGATCATCCGCCTCTTCGTCGACGACGAGCCCCTCGTCATCAGCGAGGCAGACCTGCTCTCCTACTCGCGCGTCCTCAGCTTCAAGGACGGCATCCTGACGCGCGAGCTCGACTGGCGCACGCCCTCCGGCAAGCACGTGCGCATCCGCTCGCACCGCCTCGTCTCCTTCACGGACCGCCACTACGTCCTCCTCGACTACGAGGTCGAGATGGTCGACCGCGGCGCATCCATCCTCCTCTCGAGCCAGATCATCAACCGCCAGGACGGCGGCGACGAGTTCCAGCGCGGCAAGAAGGAGACCGAGGTCGCCTTCGACCCGCGCAAGGCGGAGTCGTTCACCGACCGGGTGCTCCAGTCCCGCATCGCGCGCGAAGAGGGCCTGCGCTCGATGCTCGCCTACCGCACCACCCATTCGGGCATGACGATCGCCGTCGCGGCCGACCACGACATCATCACCGACAACGAGTGGGACGCCACCACGCGCGTCGACGCCGACTTCGCCGAGACCGCCTTCCGCGTTCGCGCCGAGCCCGGTGTCCCCGTGCGCATCATCAAGCACGTGGCCTACCACACGTCCAAGAGCGTCCCCACCCGCGAACTCGCGGACCGCGCCGACCGCACCCTCGACCGCATGCGCGAAGTGCCCGTCGAGGACGTGTACCGCTGGCAGCGCGAATGGCTCGACGACTTCTGGGACCGCAGCGACATCGTCATCCACGGCCACCCCGTGTACCAGCAGGCGACGCGCTGGAACCTGTTCCAGCTCGCCCAGGCAACGGCCCGCACCGACGGCGGCGGTGTCGCAGCGAAGGGCGTCTCGGGCTCCGGATACGGCGGGCACTACTTCTGGGACACCGAGGTCTACGTCCTCCCGTTCCTCAGCTACACGGCGCCGAACGTCGCCCGCAACGCGCTCCGCTTCCGTCACCAAATGCTCGACGCGGCACGCCAGCGCGCGCACGAGATGAACCAGAAGGGCGCCCTCTTCCCGTGGCGCACCATCAACGGCCAGGAGTCCTCCGCCTACTACGCCGCAGGCACGGCGCAGTACCACATCGACGCCGACATCTCCCACGCGCTCGTGCAGTACGTGGCGGCAACCGGTGACGACGAGCTGCTCGCGCAGGGTGCCATCGACATCCTCGTCGAGACCGCGCGTCTCTGGGCCGACCTCGGCTTCTGGCGCACGGGAGGCGACGACCACTTCCACATCCACGGCGTCACCGGCCCAGACGAGTACACGACCGTCGTCAACGACAACCTGTACACGAACGTCATGGCCAAGGCGAACCTGCGGGCGGCGTACGACGCGTGCGAGCGCCTCCGCGAGACCGACCCGGCCTCGTTCGAGCGCCTCACGATGCGCCTCCACCTTGCAGAGGAGGAGCTCGTCGAGTGGGCTGCCGCCGCCGAGGCGATGTTCCTCCCCTTCGACGAGAAGCTCGGCATCCACCCGCAGGACGCGCAGTTCCTCGAGAAGGAGCTGTGGGACCTCGAGAACACGCCCTCATCGCAGCGCCCGCTGCTGCTGCACTTCCACCCGCTCGTCATCTACCGCTTCCAGGTCCTCAAGCAGGCCGACGTGGTGCTGGCGCTGCTCCTGCAGGGCAACGAGTTCACGCCGGAGCAGAAGCGCAAGGACTTCGAGTACTACGACGCCCTCACCACGGGAGACTCGTCGCTCTCCGCGGTCGTCCAGTCGATCATCGCGGCCGAGGTCGGGTACGCGGACCTCGCCGAGCACTACTTCTCGACGGCGCTGTTCGTCGACATCGCGAACCTGCACCACAACACGAGCGACGGCATCCACATCGCGTCAACGGGCGGCATCTGGAGCGCGCTCGTCTACGGCTTCGGCGGCATGCGCGACCACGGGGGCAAGATCACCTTCGACCCGCGCCTCCCCGCCGACTGGCCGCACCTCGAGTTCCGCATCACCCTGCGGGATTCGCGCATCCGCGTCGATCTCGAGCAGGACTCCATGACGTTCACGGCGGAGACCGGCTCGGGCGCCGAGGTGTTCGTGCGCGGACGCCGCGTCGCGGTCGCCCCGGGTGAACCGACGACCGTCAAGCTGGGTGCCGTTGAGGAGCTCGCCGGCTACCCGACGCTGAGCGACATCGAGGGCTCGATCCGCGAGGACGGGTCCGTCATCACAGCCTCGATCCCGACGATCTCCGTCGACCACGCAGTGCTCGACGCCGGTCTCGACTGACGCGAGCCGCGCATCCACGAACGACGACGCCGTCTGCTCCTGCAGGCGGCGTCGTCGTTCTCTCAGCGGCCCGCGCCCCCGCGCCTCGCCGATCGCCGCCCGGCGTTTCGCCCTCAAGTGGGTCCTCCAGAGGGGGATTCGGCTGGCAGCGATCATGGGCGAAGACCTCGCTCCGCGAGGGCGAGGCGGATGCTCTCGAGCAGGCGTCGAGGCGACTTCAGGTCGGCTTCCGTCACCCTGATGACGCGCCATCCGGCCCGCTGCAGTGCCTCCGTGCGCGCCAGATCCCTTCGCGCTGAGGCCGCGTCCGTGAAGTGCCCCTCACCCTCGAACTCGATGGCGATCTTCTCGCGCACGTCGGCGAGATCGAGGCGAGCTTGCCCGTGTCCCGGCACGACGAGCCTGTGCTGCATGACCGGCTCGGAGAACCCGCCGCCGATGATGAGCAGCCTGAGCTGCGTTTCCTTCGGGGACTCCGATCCCGACCTCGAAAGCTCGAGCGCGGAACGGAGAGTCGCCGCCCCGAGGCGACCCTTCCACTGTCGCGCGGTCATGGTGAGCTCCTCGAGCGTGTGCATCGCGAAGAGCTGGGTTCGACCCGGGTAGTGCTCGAACGACGTGCGGAGTGCATCCGCGAACACCACCGTCTGCGTGAGGGTGAGGCGCGCGGCAAGCTGCGCCAGGAGGGTCGCGGGCGCGAGGGACGGGATGCCCGACGGGCCTGCCAGCACGAACCGCTTCGGGTCCAGTCGATATCCGCGAATCAGCTTCCAGGGCAGCGGAAGCCCCCAGCAACGAGCACCCGAGGCTTCGGCAAGCACTTGGCCGGGCCCGAGGCGCGCTCGAACGAGGCTCAGATCGAGGTCACGTGGTGCGTGGCGACGAGGTCGCTGGCTTCGAGCCGTTTCCTCGGCACAGTGCGCGCCATCGCGGCTGATACGGAGACCCCCTCATCCCTCGTGAGGTCATCGGGCAACGGGCAACGGGCAATGGGCAACGGGCAACGGGCGAGGCAACGGCATGCCGAGAAGATGGAAGCGCACGGCACTCCGACCGTCAGCTGCGTCTCCGACTGTGGACGAGCGTCTCTCCACAACCCCGCCGCCTCGGGAGTCGGTGGAGCCGTCCACCGCGCACCCGCAGAGGGCGAAACGCCGGGCAGCGATGAACGAGAGGGGCGGGGGCTAGTACAGGAAGATCGGGGGCCAGGCGGGGTGATGGGCGTGGACGATCACGAGGAACACGACGAGGTCGAAGAGCAGGTGCACGCAGATGACGTACGTGAGCGACTTCGTCTTCGTGAAGATCCAGCCCTGGATGAGCGCGAACGGCAGCGTCAGGAGCGGACCCCATGACTGGTAGCCGAGCTCCCACAGGAACGACACGAACACGATCGACTGCAGCGCGTTGGCGACCCAGAACGGGAAGTGGCGGAGCAGGAGCGTGAAGACCGTGCAGATGAAGAAGAGCTCGTCCCAGATGCCGACGAACCCGACGCCGACGAAGAGCCGCCCGATCTCGGATGCCGTCGTGACGGCTGGCCAGTTCTGGTACACGCCGGAGGTGATGAAGTAGAACGGCAGGATGAGCCAGCCCAGGACCAGCACGAGGCAGAGCCAGATCTTCTCTGGTCGCGACCAGGGAGTCCCTCGACGCAGCGGGAACCGCACGGCGTGGTCCTTGTAGACCCACCTCGAGATCGCGTAGGGGACGGCGACGGCGAGCGACAGCACGGTGCCCATGACGAAGATGTTGCCCCACGAGATGTCGGCCTTCATCGAGTGGAGGCTGATGATGCCCATGCCGATTCCGACGAGCAGCAGATCGCGCCCGAGGCTCCGGTCCGCGACGAACCCAAGGGCCACCCCTGCGGCGAGCGGAAGGTAGCCGAGGTCGTTCTCCAGGGCGAAGAGGACGGTCGCGCTGCAGACCACCAGCAGGGCGGCGACGAGGTGCAGGAGTCGGGTGCGCGGGGGCGCTTGTTCGGGGGTGCCAGTGACGGGCGGATCCTGCGCTCGTTCGCTCATTCACCCATCCTCGCAGGCCAACTTGGGCGGATGATTGGCCCAGATGGACCCAACGATGTAACGCTCCGGTAACTATCCCGGTTCGCGCCGCGATCCGCATGAGCGTAGGCGAGACGCCAGGTTGACACCCGGCGAATGCACCGACTTTGGCGGAAAATCAGGCCTCTCAGGCAATACCCGGGGAACCCACCTTGCTACCGTTGACTCTCGGAGCAATCGCCGCCACACCGGTTCGGCGCCGCGATTCCCCGCGAAAGACCAACCCAGAGCGCTTTATCCGCTGCCTCAGTTAGGCAATTTTGATCGGCAGCGCGCGCCTGGGGCGACATCTGCGCCCAATCGACGTTCTGGCGCTGATCCGCCTGGTACTCCGCCGCCACCGCGACGACCTCCCCCATCGAGGCACCGTCGAGAAGTGCTGCGAGCTTTCGCGTCCGATCCATCTACCGCAGGGAGAACGCGTGAACGACACAGCTGTGTCTGTGAAAGGCCTCACCAAGGTCTTCGGGCGCAAGCCCAAGGAAGCCGCGAAGCGACTGAGCTCCGGAACGCCGAGATCTGAACTCGGCGCTGGAGTCACCGCGGCAGTCATCGACGCCACCTTCGACGTCAAGCAAGGCGAGATCTTCGTCGTCATGGGCCTCTCCGGCTCGGGCAAGTCCACCCTCATCCGGACCCTCAACGGCCTGCTGGAGCCCACCGCCGGCAGCATCGTGATCCACGGCACCGACCTCGCGACGGCCGACGCCGCCGAGGTCCGCAGCGTGCGACAGAACCATGTCTCCATGGTGTTCCAGCACTTCGCGCTCTTCCCGCACCGCACGGTGCTCGAGAACGCCGCCTTCGGCCTCGAGGTCCAGGGTGTCCCCCGCGCAGAGCGGAACGAGCGAGCCCGCAAGGTGCTCGAGCGCGTGAGCCTCGGGCAGTGGGCCGACTCGCTGCCGTCCGAGCTGTCCGGCGGAATGCAGCAGCGCGTCGGCATCGCCCGCGCTCTGACGGCCGAGACCGACATCCTGCTCATGGACGAGGCGTTCAGCGCCCTCGACCCGCTCATCCGTCGCGAAATGCAGGAAGAGCTCGTCGAGCTGCAGGCCGAGCTCGGCAAGACCATCATCTTCATCACGCACGACCTCAACGAGGCCATGTTCCTCGGCGACCGGATCGCAGTCATGCGGGACGGCGCGATCGTGCAGATCGGGACGCCGGAGGAGATCCTCACGGACCCGGCCAACGACTACGTCGCGCAGTTCGTCCAGGATGTGGACCGGGCTCGTGTGCTCACGGCTGGCAGCGTCATGGAACCCGCGCGCGCCGTCGTCCCGCAGAGCGCGGGACCACGCGGTGCGCTTCGCGTCATGCGCGACACGCAGACCGGCGGAGCGTTCATCACGTCAACGGGCCGCAAGCTCGAAGGCGCCGTCATCGACCGCCACGTCATGCGCCTCGTGAAGGACGGCCAGCCCGACCTCGCGAGCGCCATCAAGCGCGACATCGCGATGGTCTCCCCCGAGACGCCGCTCTCCGACCTGTTCGAGCTGTCCGTCGACTCGACCCTGCCGATCGCGGTCGTCGACGAGAACCAGCGCCTCCTCGGTGTGGTTCCCCGCGTCACGATCCTCGCCTCGCTCGCCAACGTGCCGAGCACCACGGGCCTGCTCCCGATCATCGACCCCGTCACGAGCGTCAGCCCGGCGGACATCGCAGAGACTCTCGAAGGGAGCCACGCATGATCGCGGCCACCGCACTCACGACCCTGCCGGCCACGTTCCGGCTTCCTCTCGGTGACGGGGCGGAGGCGGTCGTCGACTGGCTGACGAACGCACTCTCCGGCGTCTTCACCGTCATCCGCTCGCTCTTCCAGGGCATGTACGAGGGCGTCTACTGGGTACTCGAGACGCCGCCGTTCTGGGCGATCCTCATCCTGGTCGTCGCGATCGCGTACTTCGCGAAGGGCTGGAAGCTCGCTGTCGGCAGCCTGCTCGGCTTCCTCGTCATCGTCGGCGTCAACCAGTGGGAGAACGCCATGGCGACGCTCGCGCTCGTGCTCGTCGCAAGTGCGCTCGCGATCCTCTTCAGCATCCCGCTCGGCATCTGGGCTGCGAAGTCGGATGCTGCATCGAGCGCCATCAAGCCGGTGCTCGACTTCATGCAGACCATGCCAGCCTTCGTGTACCTGATTCCCGCGCTCATCCTGTTCCGCGTTGGCGTCGTCCCCGGCATCGTGGCGACGATCATCTTCGCCATGGCACCCGGCGTGCGCATGACCGAGCTGGGCATCCGCGGAGTCGACAAGGAAGTGGTCGAGGCCGGCCGCGCGTTCGGCGCGACCCCTGGCCGCATCCTGCGTCAGATCCAGCTGCCGCTCGCGATGCCGTCCATCATGGCCGGCGTCAACCAGGTCATCATGCTCGCCCTGTCGATGGTCGTCATCGCCGGAATGGTCGGCGCCGGCGGTCTCGGCGCGCAGGTCGTGCAGAGCCTCAACCGGATCGACGTGGCCCTCGGCTTCGAGGCGGGCATCTCCGTCGTCATCCTCGCGATGTTCCTCGACCGGGTGACCGCCGCATTCGCCGGGCAGAAGCGTCGTGTGCCGTCGTTCCTCCGCTCCAAGCGCACCCAGAAGCGCGAGGCGGCCGGAGATCTCGAGCAGGTCGACACGAGCTCCACCCCGACTCAGGCGCCGGTCGCGGCCGGCACTGCCTGACCCACAGACCTCAACTCCCCCAACCAGAAACGAAAGGACGCGCATGCGTACCAAGAAACGAATCATCACCGGGATCGCGGCGGCTTCCGCCGCGGCGCTCGCCCTCACCGCATGCTCCGGCGACACCGCCGCTGAGACGCTCGAGAACGGCGACCAGAAGGACATCACGATCGCCGTGTTCAACGGCTGGGACGAGGGCATCGCCGCGTCCGAGCTGTGGAAGGCGATCCTCACCGAGCAGGGCTACGACGTCGAGCTCGAGTACGCGGACCCGGCTCCGGTCTACTCCGGCCTCTCCACGGGCGACTACGACCTGACCCTCGACACGTGGCTGCCGGTCACGCACTCCGACTACGTCGCCGAGTACGGCGACGACATCGTCGACCTGGGCGCGTGGAACGACGAGGCGTCGCTGACCATCGCGGTCAACGAGGACTCCCCGATCACCTCGCTGGAGGAGCTCGCCGGCTCGGCCGACCAGTTCGGCAACACCATCATCGGCATCGAGCCGGGTGCTGGCCTCACGCGCGTCACGCAGGAGGACGTCATTCCCGGCTACGGCCTCGAGGGGATGAACTACCAGACCTCGTCCACCGCTGCGATGCTCACCGAGCTGCAGACGGCGACGAACAACGGCGAGAACATCGTCGTCACGCTGTGGCGCCCGCACTGGGCCTACGACGCGTTCCCCGTGCGTGACCTCGAGGACCCGAAGGGTCTCCTGGGCGACGCCGAGGGCATCCACTCGTACGGCAAGGCCGACATCGTGGAGACGCACCCGACCGCGGCTGCTTGGATCCAGAACTTCAAGATGGACTCCGAGCAGCTCTACTCGCTCGAGAACCTGATGTTCAACGAGAACGAGACGGACGACTACGCGCCGATCGTCGAGCAGTGGATCTCCGAGAACCAGGAGTACGTGGACTCGCTCACGGCGTAGCCCGCACTCCGGTCTCGCGGAGCCCGCGAACCACACGAGCCCACCCCGATCTGTCGGGGTGGGCTCGTCTGCGTTCTCGGCGATATGCAGGATGCTGGCTCGAAGCGGAGCCAGCACCCTTCACGGGCGCTGCTGGCGGTCCCGGATGAGCGCCGGGAGCTCGGCCATGCGCTCGAACGTCTGGGCACCGGCATCTTCGAGCCACGCTCGCGGCGTGAGGCCGCCCGCGAAGCCGTAGGCGTGCATCCCGGCTGCCACCGCTGCCTGCACGCCGTACGCGCTGTCCTCGACGACGACGCACGTGGCGGGGTCGACGCCCATTCGGTCGGCGGCGTGGAGGAACAGGTCGGGTGCCGGCTTCCCGTGCTCGACTTCGGTGGCGCTGTAGATGCGCCCCTCGAAGCGCGGGTGGAGCCCGGTGTGCCCCAGCGTCTTGCTGAGCTTCGCGTGGTCTCCGCTCGAGGCGACACAGCTCGCGAGCCCCAGCTCATCCTGGATGACGGCAAGCGCCTCCGGGAGGCCGTCGACCGCCGTCAGCTCGGTGTCGAAGGCACGGAAGAGCGTCTCGCGCTGCAGCTCGAACCACCCCTCCGGCACGGGACGCCCGAGCCCTTCCTGCAGCTTCCGCTCGAAGGTCGCCTGCGAGGTGCCGAGGAATCGGGCGACGTGCTCATCCTGCGTGAGCTGCCAGCCGAGCTCGGCGAGCATCTCCCGCTCGATCCGCACCGCGAGCACCTCGCTGTCGACGAGCACCCCGTCGCAGTCGAAGATGACGAGTTCGACCGGGCTCATGCACCTGCCCCTGGGAGGGTGCGCGTGGCGATGAGCTGCTGGTACCAGCGCCCCGAGTCCTTCCAGGTGCGCTCGAGCGTGTCGTAGTCGACGCGGAGGATGCCGAAGCGCATGTTGTAGCCGAACGCCCACTCGAAGTTGTCGAACAGCGACCAGGCGAAGTAGCCGCGGACGTCCGCCCCGGCGTCGATGGCGTCCGCGATGGCGGCGATGTGGTCACGGTAGTAGGCGACACGCTCCGGGTCGTGCACGAGCCCGTCCTCGCTGACGACGTCGGGGAAGGCCGCGCCGTTCTCGGTGACCATGAGCGCCTGCCCCGGGTAGCGCTCGCTGAGCGACACGAGGAGCTCGGTGAGGCCGTCGGGGAAGATGCTCCACCCCATCGACGTGTACGGCGCCCCCTGGTCGACGAAGTCGATGTCGGTGACCCCCACCCAGGGACTCGCCGCGGACTCTCCGTGGCCGTCGTTGCGCGAGCGCTCCCCCGTACCAAGGTACTTCTTGACGCGGAACGTCGTGTAGTAGTTCACGCCGAGCACGTCGATGCGCTGGTGGATGAGCTGGGTGTCGCCCGGAAGCACGAACGCCCAGTCGGTCACGTGGCGGGTGTCGTGGATGAGGTCCTCGTCGTAGTGCCCCGAGAGCATGGGGCCGAGGAACACTCGGTTCGCGAGGGCGTCGATCTGGCGGACGGCGTCACGGTCGGCGGCGGACTCGGGGTCGTCCGGGCGGATGACGTGGAAGTTCAGGGTGACCGAGACCACGGCGTCCTCGCCGACCGCCGCGCGAATGGCCCGTGTGGCGAGGCCGTGCGCGAGGTTCAGGTGGTGGCAGGCTGCGAGCGCCGCGGCTGGCTCGGTGCGCCCAGGTGCGTGGACACCGGAGGCGTAGCCGAGGTAGGCCGTGCAGAACGGCTCGTTGAGGGTGGACCACGTGTGCACGCGGTCGCCGAACTCGGCCGCCATGCGGGCCGCGTACTCCGCGAAGGCGTACGCGGTGTTGCGGTTCGCCCATCCGCCCTCGTCTTCGAGCTCCTGCGGCAGGTCCCAGTGGTAGAGGGTCGCCACGGGCTTCACACCGGCCGCCACGAGCGCGTCAAGGAGCTCGGAGTAGAAGCGGATGCCCTCCTCGTTGAACTCGCCGGAGCCGCCGGGCTGCACTCGCGACCAGGAGATCGAGAAGCGGTACGCATCCAGTCCCATCTCCCTGATGGTCTCGACGTCGTCGCGCCACCGGTGGAAGTGGTCGATGGCCACGTCGCCGGTGTCGCCGCCCTCGACCTTGCCAGGCGTGTGCGAGAACGTGTCCCAGATCGACGGGGTCCTCCCGCCTTCTGCCGCACCGCCTTCGATCTGGTAGGAGGCGGTCGCAGAGCCCCAGACGAAATCGTCCGAGAAGACTCGAGGGGAAGATGCCGCGGTTGGTTCAGGCACGATACTCCTTGGCTGAGTGGGACGCGCGTCGTCGCGCACGCCAACTCTAGCGAAGCGGTGGACGGCGGCCGTGGCGTTCACCACTGCCCGCTGTTCACGGAGGAGACCACCCCCGAGCGACGGTGAGATGTCTGCAATCGACAGAACGAGCAGTCAACGGCAGGGAATGCTTGTTTACATGATCTCAATCCGTCGGCAGATTGGACCGGGCTATAGTCTGGTTCTTCGTGCTGCGCCAAGGGGCCAGCAGACGGGGGAAAGACGAGAAGTGAAACGCACATTCCGAGACACCGCGGGGGCGGCTCTCAAGACACTGCTCGTCGGAGCACTCGCAGTCGCAGGCCTGACGTTCGCAGCACAGAGCGCGGCGGCAGCAACCGTGCAGCCGACGACAAGCGGCGTCACGTTGACCAACGCAGCTGGCGAGGCCGTCGACACGGTTTCGCCGAACCAGCCCTACAAACTGGGCTTCAGCTTCAACATGCCAACCGGCGTCGAACCGGGCGATTCGTTCGATGTGACGCTGCCAGACGGCTTCGCCGTGGCATCGACCGAAAGCGTGGCGCTCGGCCAGATCGCCACTGCTGTCCCGAACGGCACCGGAAAGGTCACGGTGACCTTCACCGACGACGCTGCTGGTGCCGCCAGCCTCTCGGGTGGCTTCGAGTACGTCATCACCTACGTGAAGATCCCAGATGAGGGCACCCCCGTCGACAACCAGGTCATCATCGGTGGCGAGACGGTGTACTTCCCCGTCGTCAAGTTCGGAGCCGCTCCCGGCGAGAACCCCATGATGATCACCAAGTGGTCGGGGAACAGCAGCGACTCGGTCAACCTCCAGCAGAAGCTGAAGCTCGATTCCTTCGCGTACGACTTCGCGTGGATCCAGCCGGCGAACAGCGGCCAGATCTTCGCGCAGTGGTTCGTGGAGCTGAACAACTGGCAGTCTGGCGAGCCCACGGCCCTGGGCCAGAACATCATCCTGAAAGACAAGCTGCAGAACCTCGGTGGCTTCGCGCCCGAGATCAAGCAGGACCCGGACGGCGGACGACGGACGCTCACCGCGGCCGAGCTCGACGGCCTGCTCGCTGGCCCGTACCTGAAGGACTTCCTCACGCTCAACGTCCGCGACGGCGGCACAACGCAGTCGTTCTCCGGCCTTGCCGACAGTGAGTTCCTCACCTTCGCCGCTGACCCAGACGGTTCGACGACACTCGAGCTGCGCATCAGCGACTACCTCGCGTCGCAGGGTGTGAAGCCGAGCGACAAGGCCCAGTATGCGCTCTCCTACCGCACGGTGCTCCCGAAGATGAACGCCGAGATCAAGAACTCCGCGAGCATCACTTCCACCGAGATCGAGGGCGAGGTCGTCGACGGCGGTTGGTTCAAGTTCGTGAACGCCTCAGGTTGGGGCGAGACCGAGTTCGCCGAGCAGCCCACGACCTCTCTCATGCTCAAGAAGGAGTGGGCGGGCAAGTCCGAGGCCGGCGTGAGCGCCGGAACAGGAACCTGCCCTGCGGCGCCGCCCGCGGGCCCGCTCGACGTGCCTGCCGCGACATTCAAGCTCCTAGCGAACGGCGCACCCGCCGTCGGCCTCGACGGTGCTCTCCTAGCGGACCAGACGGTGACTCTGGAGCCCGGTACTCAGCACTACGTGTGGCGGAATCTGCCGACGCAGCTCACCCCGGGCGAGCCTGTCACGTACACGATCGAAGAGGAAGCCGTCGCCGGTTACACATCGGTTGTATCCGGGCCGTATTCGGTCGACCTCACGAAGTCGAACGCCTGCGGAGTGATCACGGTCACGAACACGCCAACGCCGACCTCAACACCGGAACCGACGCCGACCGCAACGCCGGAACCGACGCCGACCGCTACGCCTACGCCTGCGCCTACGCCGACCGCAACACTGGAACCGACGCCAACGCCAACCGTGACGCCCGAGCCCACAGCTACGCCGACACCGACGCCCGAGCCGACCGCAACACCGGAACCAACGCCGACGCCGACGCCAACCGCGACGCCAGGGCCCACCTCAACACCAACACCGACGCCAACGCCAACGCCAACGCCGACTCCGAAGCCCACGCCGACCGGAACGCCAGCGCCGACCCCGACGCCTGAACCGACCACGACACCGACACCCACGCCCACCGCGACTGAGCCCGCAGTTCCTGCCCAGCCGCCGACGACCCCAGACACGCCGACGACGCAGCCGGGCAAGTCCACGCCACCTACGCCGCAGAGCGGCGGAAGCCTCGCCACGACGGGAGGAGAGATGCCGACCTGGCTGATTCCGGCTGCGGCCCTCGTCACCCTGTCCGGCGGCGCGCTCTTCCTGCTGAAGCGGCGGCGCACCGCGCGCGACTAGTCTCCGCTGAGGAGTCCAAGCAGGAAAGGCGGGTCACTCTCACGAGTGGCCCGCCTTTTCGCCAGCACAGAGACAGGGACCGCCAGAGGGGAAGCAAACACCTCGATACGAGCGAGCGACAACGTGGACGAAGCAGAGATGCCCCTCGCCGCATGGGCGAGGGGCATCTCACGGAGTCGCGACTCAGCTGTCGTAGCGCTTCTTGTAGGGGCGGTCGCCCGAGTCGCGCGACGGCCCGCGGTCTGGGGTCAGCTCGATGAGCTTGCCCGAGATGCGCGTGCCGGTCAGCTTGTCGAGCACGTCGTTCGACAGGTCGGCGGGCAGCTCGACGAGCGAGAAGCCGGGGCGGATGTCGATCGCACCGAAGTCGTCGCGGCTCAGGCCGCCCTCGTTCGCGAGCGCGCCAACGATCTGGCGGGGCTCGACCTTGTGGCGCTTGCCGACGGCGAGGCGGTACATGGCCATGGGCTTGCCGTTCGAGCGCGGGCGGCGGGGTGCACGCTCTCCGCCGCTCTCACGACGGTCGCCCCCGCGCGAGCCACGGCTGTCGCCGCCGCCTTCGCGGTCGCGGCGCTCCTTGCGCTCCGCCTGCTCGCGCTGGTTGCGCTCGAAGCGCTCCTTGCGCTCTGCTTCCGCGTCGAGGAGCAGAGGCGTCTCGCCCTGGGCCACGATCGCGAGGGCAGCAGCGACGTCGGCTTCCGGCACGTCGTGGTGGCGCACGTAGTGCTCGATGATGTCGCGGAACTTCTCGACACGGTCGGACTGCGTGAGCGCCTCGCTGATGGCGTCGTCGAAGCGCGTGAGGCGCGTCGTGTTGACGTCGTCGACGCTGGGGAGCTGCATCTGCGTGAGCTCCTGCTTGGTCGCCTTCTCGATCTGGCCGAGCAGGTAGCGCTCGCGCGGCGTGATGAAGCTGATCGCGTCACCGGTGCGACCGGCACGGCCCGTGCGGCCGATGCGGTGCACGTACGACTCGGTGTCGGTCGGGATGTCGAAGTTCACAACGTGGCTGATGCGCTCCACGTCGAGACCGCGGGCCGCGACGTCGGTCGCGACGAGGATGTCGAGCTTGCCCGACTTCAGCTGGTTGACGGTGCGCTCGCGCTGCACCTGAGCCACGTCGCCGTTGATGGCGGCTGCCGAGTAGCCGCGTGCGCGGAGCTTCTCGGCGAGGCCCTCCGTCTCGTTCTTCGTGCGAACGAAGATGATCATGCCTTCGAAGTTCTCGACCTCGAGGATGCGAGTGAGCGCGTCGACCTTCTGCGCGTAGCTCACGATGAGGTAGCGCTGCGTGATCGTCGACGAGGTGGTGGTCTTCGTCTTGACCGTGATCTCGGCGGGGTCGTTGAGGTACTTCTTCGAGATGCGGCGGATCTGCGACGGCATGGTCGCCGAGAACAGCGCGACCTGCTTGGTGTCCGGGGTGTCGGCGAGGATCGTCTCGACGTCTTCCGCGAAGCCCATCTTGAGCATCTCGTCGGCCTCGTCGAGGACGAGGAACTTGAGCTCGCTGAGGTCGAGCGTGCCCTTCGAGAGGTGGTCCATGATGCGACCCGGGGTGCCGACGACGATGTGCACGCCGCGACGCAGCGCGGAGAGCTGGACGCCGTAGCCCTGGCCGCCGTAGATGGGCAGCACATGGACGCCGCGCATGCGGGCCGCGTACTTCTCGAACGCCTCGCACACCTGGAGTGCGAGTTCGCGGGTCGGTGCCAGCACGAGCGCCTGAGGCGTCTTCTGGTCGACGTCGAGCTGGGAGAGGATGGGCAGCGCGAACGCGGCCGTCTTGCCGGTTCCCGTCTGCGCGAGGCCGACGACGTCGCGGCCTTCGAGGAGGGTGGGGATGGTCGCGGCCTGAATGGCGGAGGGGGTCTCGTACCCGACGTCGCTGAGGACCTTGAGTACGGGCCCGTCAAGACCGAGATCGGCGAATGTAGGCAGGGCCTGGGCCTCTTCGGAGGGAGCCTCGGCCTCGGTCTGAACGGAAGAATTGCTAGAAGTCACGCTTTAGACTAGTCGTTTCTGTAGGAATTTGGGCAGTTTCACTTCTGAGTATCGCATCAAGCACTGAGCGAAGCAGATCAGCGCGGTCTGCATCGCGCCCCCAGCGCACGAGCGCGTGGGCGTTGAGGCCGTCGATCATGCCGAGGATCTGCCAGGCGACGGCGTCCGCCTCGCGCACCCGGAACTCCCCCGTCGCGCTTCCGTCGACGAGGATGCGCGTGATGGCGGCGTGCCATCTGTCCATCTCGGCACGCACCCCCTCGGCGAGGATCTCGTTGCGCCGCCCGAGCGACCATCCGTCGACCCACACGTGCGTCACGGCATCGCGGCTGCCGTCGAGGAGGGTGCCCACGAGCAGGTCCAGCTTCTTGGATGCCGACGAGACGGGCGCGAGCTGCACTTCGAGCTCGTCGAGCTCACCTCCCACGATGGCCCTGAACGTGGAGGTGACGAGCTCGTCCATGTTGGGCTCGTAGTGGGCGACGAGGGCTGGGGCGACGCCGATTCGCGTGGCGACGGCGCGCATGGTGATACCGGCGAGCCCCTCTTCGAGGGCGAGGTCGATCGCGGCCGCGGTGATGTCGGCGCGGCGCTCTGCTGCTGGCTTCCTGATGGCTCTTGACACGATGTCCCGAGTCTACGTACTCTTCGAGCACTTGTTGATCACATGATCAACAATGCTCGCTTCGAGTTCTGGAGGACCGGATATGGCCTGGAAGATGCCCGCCGAGACGGCACCGCACGATCGCACGTGGATGGCCTTCCCCCGCGAGGGGATCACGCTCGGCGACACGGCCGCGCAGCGCGAGGACGGCTACGCGGCCTGGACCGCGGTCGCGCACGCCGTCGCGCGCTTCGAACCCGTCACGATGGTCGTCGATCCCAGCGAGCTGCATCGCGCCCGCCGGATGCTCGGCGAGGAGATCGAGATCCTCGAGGCACCCCTCGACGAGTTCTGGATGCGCGACATCGGCCCGACCTTCGTCACCGACGACGAACGGCCCGGCGTCCTCGGCGCCGTCGACTGGATCTTCAACGGCTGGGGCGCGCCGGCGTGGGCCGAGTGGCAGAAGTCGGCGGGGATCGGCCGCTTCGTCGCAGAGGCCAGCGGTGCTGAGCTCGTGAGCTCGCTGCTCGTCAACGAGGGCGGCGGCATCCATGTCGACGGCGAGGGCACGCTGCTCGCGACGGAGACCGTGCAGCTCGATCCGCGACGCAACCCGCTCGCCGACAAGTCGCGCGTCGAAGCCGAGTTCGCGAGGACGCTCGGCGCGACGCACACCATCTGGCTGCCGCGGGGGCTCACCCGCGACTACGACGATTTCGGCACGAACGGGCACGTCGACATCGTCGCGACCCTCACGGCACCTGGCACGCTCCTCCTGCACGAGCAGCTCGACCCCGAGCATCCTGACCACGAGGTGGTCGCCGGCCTGCGCGAGCACCTCGCAGGTCAGCGGGATGCCGCGGGGCGGGAACTCGAGATCGTCGGCATCCCGGCGCCGAGCACGCTCCGCGATGAGGAGGGCTTCGTCGACTGGAGCTACGTCAACCACCTCGTCACGAACGATGGCGTCGTCGCGTGCGGCTTCGACGACGAGGCGGCGGATGCGCGGGCGCGCGAGGTGCTCGAGTCGGTCTACCCCGGCCGCACGGTCGTGTCGGTGGATGCCCGTGAGCTGTTCGCGCGCGGGGGCGGCATCCACTGCATCACCCAGCAGCAGCCCACGCTCGGGGGTGCACGGTGAGCTTCGACGTGGTCGAGGCGCCGATCGCGCAGCTGCGGGCCGCGCTCGAGGACGGGCGCGCGACGAGCGCCGGCCTGGTCGAGGCCTACCTCGCGAGGATCGCGGCCTACGACTCGAGCGGTCCGAAGCTCAACGCGGTCGTCGTCCAGAACCCGGATGCGCTCGAAGAGGCTCGCGCCTCGGACCGGCGCCGCGCGGCGGGGCGCCTGCTCGGCCCGCTCGATGGCATCCCCTACACGGCGAAGGACAGCTACCTCGTCGAGGGCCTGACCGCGGCGTCCGGGAGCCCCGCCTTCGCGGGCCTCGTCGCGCAGCGCGACGCGTTCACGATCGAGCGCCTCCGCGCCGGGGGTGCGATCTGCCTCGGGCTCACGAACATGCCGCCGATGGCGAATGGCGGCATGCAGCGCGGCGTGTACGGCCGCGCCGAGAGCCCGTACAACGCCGCGTTCCTGACGAGCGCGTTCGGCTCCGGCTCCTCGAACGGCTCGGGAACCGCGACGGCGGCGAGCTTCGCGGCGTTCGGTCTCGGCGAGGAGACGTGGTCGAGCGGTCGGGCCCCGGCTTCGAACAACGCGCTCTGCGCGTACACGCCATCACGGGGCGTGATCTCGGTGCGCGGCAACTGGCCGCTCGTCCCGACGATGGACGTCGTCGTCCCCCACGCCCGCTCCATGGCCGACCTCCTCGAGGTGCTCGACGTGGTGGTGGCCGACGATGCGCAGACGCGAGGCGACTTCTGGCGGGCGCAGCCGTGGGTGCGCATCCCTCCCGTCTCGGAGGTGCGTCCCGCCTCGTACGTCGCCCTCCTCCCGTCGAACCAGGCGGATGCGCGTGCCGGCCTCGCGAGCACCCGCATCGGCGTGCCCCGCATGTACATCAACGCCGACCCGGACGCGGGAACGTCGTCCGAGCCGGGTATCGGCGGTCCGACCGGCCAGAAGATCGACACGCGTCGATCCATCGTCGAGCTCTGGGAGGCGGCGCGGGCCGACCTCGAGGCGGCGGGCGCGACCGTCGTCGAGGTCGACTTTCCTGTCGTGTCGAACTACGAGGGCGACCGGCCGGGAGCTCCGAAGATCCACACGCGCGGGCTCGTCTCCCCCGAGTACCTCAAGCGCGAGATCGTCGACCTGTCGGCATGGGGATGGGAGGACTTCCTCGCGGCGAACGCCGACCCGCAGCTCAACTCCCTGACCCAGGTCGACGGCTCGCGTATCTTCCCGCACCCCGAGGGGGCACTCCCTGACCGCTACACGGGCTTCGACGACGACATCGCCACCTACCCGGACCACGCGCGCGAGCATCCGGTCGCCTCGTTCGCCGACATCCCCGAGCTCGCGGCCGGCGTGCGCGGCCTCGAGGAGACTCGGCGGGTCGACCTCGAGGAATGGATGCTCGCGCAGCGCCTCGACGCCGTCGTCTTCCCAGCGGTGGCCGACGTGGGCCCAGCCGACATGGACGTCGACGTGGCCTCAGCCGACCTGGGCTGGCGCAACGGCGTGTGGGTCGCCAACGGGAACCTCGCCATCCGCCACCTGGGCATCCCCACCGTGACCATGCCGATGGGCACGATGGCGGACATCGGGATGCCCGTTGGGCTCACCTTCGCGGGAAGGGCCTACGACGACACGGCGCTCCTCCGCCTCGCCGCGGCCTTCGAGGCGACGGGTGAGCGCCGCACGGAGCCGCCGCGCACGCCGCGGCTCTGACGTCTCGCCGCGCCTCGCGGCGCCTCGCCGCGCCTCGCCGCGCCTCGCCGCGCTCGGCAAGCCTCGGCGCCGACAGAGTTGTGGCCCGGTGTGCCTCCCGAGTCCGGGAAGCGCACCGGGCCACATCTTCGTGCGACAGGGTCCGACTGGGGTGCGGCAGGGCGCGGCGAAGCCGCTACTTCGACGGCTTGACGATTGCCAGCGCGCCGGTCTCCGCGAACTCTCGCTCGACGTCCACGTCGGTCGTGCTCCCAGGCTTGTGCGTCGCCAGACTGACGCCGACGGCGACGACGAGGTTCAGGATGAACCCGGGGATGATCTCGTACAAGTCGGTGCCGAGCGCTGACCAGATGAAGACCGTCGCGGCACCGACGACCATGCCCGCGAGCGCACCCCAGTTGGTGAGCTTCTTCCAGTAGAGGCTCAGCAGGATAATCGGGCCGAAGGCGGCACCGAAGCCAGCCCAGGCGAAGCCCACGAGCGCGAGGATCGAGTCAGATGGGTTGATCGCGAGCAGGCCCGCGACGACCGCGATGGCGAGCACCGCACCTCGTCCTGCGAGGACGAGTGTCTTCTGCTCCGGCTTCTTCTTCGCGATGACCATGAAGAGGTCTTCGACGAGCGCCGACGAGCACACGATGAGTTGGCTCGAGATCGTGCTCATGATGGCGGCGAGCACCGCGGCGAGGATGAACCCGCTGACCAGTGGATGGAACAGCACCTGCGCCATGACGAGCACGATCGTCTCGGGGTCGGCGATGTCGATCCCATTCTGCTGAACGTAGGCGACACCGACGATGCCCGCGGTGACTGCGCCCAGCATCGAGAGCAGCATCCATCCCATACCGATTCGACGGCCGGCGATCGCCGAGTGCGAATCGCGGAGCGCCATGAACCGCACGATGATGTGCGGCTGCCCGACGTAGCCGAGGCCCCACCCGAGCGCCGAGATGATGCCGATGATGACGGGCCAGCTCAGCTCTGCTGGGATGAGACCCGTGTGGTCGACGCCCGAGGCGACGATGGCTTCGCTCACGCCCCCGAATCCGCCCAACGACATGATCGCGACCACTGGGATGGCGACGAGCGCGAGGAGCATCATCATGCCCTGGACGACGTCGGTGAAGGTGGCGCCGAGGAAGCCGCCGAAGAGCGTGTACGCCAGCGTGACTCCGGCCACGAGGAGCATGCCCGTCAGGTAGTCGCCGTTGAAGCTGCTCTCGAAGAACACGCCTCCGGCAACCATTCCGGACGAGATGTAGAAGGTGAAGAAAACCAGGATGACGACACCGCTCGCGATTCGCAGCGTGCGCGACTTGTCGTGCAGGCGGTTCTCGAAGTAGCTCGGCACCGTGATCGAGTTGCTGGCGACCTCGGTGTAGGCGCGCAGTCTCGGCGCCACGAAACGCCAGTTCAAGTAGGCACCGATCAGCAGGCCGATGCCGATCCAGGCTTCGACGAGACCCGACACGAAGATCGCGCCGGGCAGCCCCAGCATCAGCCAGCCGGACATGTCAGATGCTCCGGCGCTGAGCGCCGCGGTGCCCGGGCTGAGATTGCGCCCGCCGAGCATGTAGTCCTCGTGGTCTTTGGTCTGGCGGAACGCGTAGATCCCAATGCCCACCATGGCCGCGAAGTAGATCGCGAGGGCGATGAGCTGGAAGGTCAGATCGGACATCGGCAGTGACTCCTTCTGGAAGCGACGCGTCGACCCCGGTGGGTACGCGTCCTTTCCAGTGTTGCTGGCATGATTGCGGACGAATAGCGAAGATAGCCGAAACGAACTCATCGATGAAATCGAAAGGTGGTGCAAGATGTGGGACCTCCGCCGCCTCCGCCTGCTGCGAGAGCTGCAGCTGCGAGGCACCATCACCGCCGTCGCGGCCTCGCTCAACTTCAGCGCGTCGACCGTCTCGCACCAGCTGGCGCAGCTGCAGCGCGAGGTGGGCGTTCCCCTGCTCGTGCAGGATGGCAGGCGCGTGCGGCTGACGCCGCAGGGGGTGACGCTGGCCGAGCACGCCGCGCGTGTGCTCGACCTGGAGACCCGCGCTCGCGATGAGCTCGCCGCGATGCGCACGGGCACCGAGCGGGTGCGCGTGGCCGCACTGGAATCCGTCGTCCGCGCGTTGCTCCCCCGGACACTGACGCTCCTGGAGCAGGCCCGTCCGGACATCCGGGTCGAAGTGGACGCCGTCTCACCTGAGGAGGGGCTCTTCGAACTCGAGGCGCACCGGTACGACCTCGTGGTCGCCGAGGAGTATCCGGGCCACACCAGGCCCCACGCGGAGGGCATCGAGCGTGAGGTCCTCGGGTTCGACGCGATCTCGCTCGCGACCAGCGCGGCCTCGGCTGCCACCTCGATCGCCGATTTCCGCGGCACCCCCTGGGTGATGGAGCCCCCGGGCACCGCCGCGCGCAACTGGGCGGAGCAGCAGTGCAGGGCGGCGGGATTCGAACCGGAAGTGCGGTACGTGGCCAGTGACCTGCACACGCACCTGCGCCTCATCGCCGCGGGTCACGCGGTTGGCCTCGTCTCCGAGCTCGTGGGTGCCGCATCCGGCGGAGGGCTGCGCTTCCTGGACCTCCCGGGGCGGCCCCACCGGGACATCTTCACGGCGACGCGTGGCGCGCTCCGCGATCGGGACAGCGTGCGTCTCGTCAGGGATGCGCTTGGCACGGCGTTCGCAGAGCTCGTCGCGGCAGGCTCTCAGACGGGCCCCGGCGTGCCGGACTGAGCCGAACATCCGGCCCCGCAGTGCGTCGTTAGTGCTTCTCGACGCCGGGAGCTTCTGCGGTCGCGGCCGCCTTTGGCTTCTTCGGCAGGATGCGTCCGACGAGCAGCGTGATGCCGACGACCACGAGGCCGACGACGAGGCCGACGATGGCGGAGATGAGCGTGTCGACGAGCCAGACGACGACGGCACCGGCGTTCATGAGGGCGTGCTCGATCTCGTGCAGCAGGTCTGCCGGCGCGTGCAAGCCGACCTCGCCGACGTTGATGATGACGAGGTGGCCGCCCACCCAGAGCATCGCGACGGTTCCGACGATGCTGATGACCCGGAAGACGGCGGGCATGGAGCGCACGATGCGCACGCCGAGGTGGCGGGTGCGGCGGTCGCGGCGGGTCGCCATGTGCAGGCCGACGTCGTCGATCTTGACGAGCAGCGCCACGGCGCCGTAGACGAGGGCCGTCATGGCGAGCGCGATGACGACGAGCGCTGCCAAGCGCATCCAGAACCCCAGCTCGGGGTCGAGGTTCGACAGCGAGATGAGCATGATCTCGGTCGAGAGGATCAGGTCGGTGCGCACCGCTCCCGAGACGAGCTTCTTCTCGTCGCGCGGATGGTCCTCGTCGAGCGCGTGATGGTGGCCGAACCACTCGGTGACCTTCTCCGCGCCCTCGAAGCACAGGTACACGCCGCCCACGATGAGGAGGTAGGGCAGCACCCAGGGCGCGAAGGCCGTCAGCAGCAGCGCGATCGGGATGATGATCACGAACTTGTTGAAGAGGCTGCCCTTGGCGATGTTCCACACCACCGGCAGCTCCCGTGCTGGCGTGATGCCCTGCACGTACTGCGGCGTGACGGCGGCGTCGTCGATGACGACTCCCGCCGACTTCGCCGAGGCCTTCAGCGCAGCGGTGAGGATGTCGTCGACGACGGCGAGCAGTCCAACGGGCACGGTGTTCTCCTTGGTGTTCTGGTGCAGCGCGGAACGCGGCAGACAGAGCTTACCCGCGGTGTGCGAGAGCAGGGAGGTCAGGACGGATGCGCGTTCAGGCTTCTTGGGAGCTCCGGCGGGATCGCCGCGAGGAGCTGCTTCGTGTACTCCTCCTTCGGGGCGCCGAAGATCTCGTCGGCAGGGGCATGCTCGACGATTCGCCCGCGCTGCATGACGAGCACATCGTGGCTCATCTCCTCGACGATCGCGAGGTCGTGCGCGATGAAGAGGTAGCTGAGCGAGAGCTCGTCCTGCAGCCTGCGCAGCAGCTCGAGGACGCGGGACTGGATGGACACATCCAAAGACGCCGTCGACTCGTCGAGGATGACGATGTCGGGCTCGAGCGCGAGTGCCCTGGCGATCGAGACCCGCTGCCGCTGCCCGCCGGAGAGCTCGTGCGGATACCGGCCGATGAAGTCCCGCGGCAGCTCGACGAGGTCGAAGAGCTCGTCGATGCGCGCGGAACGCGAACCGCCAGCGGGGAGGCGGTGGACGCGCAGCGGCTCGGCGACCGACTGGCCGACGGACATGCGGGGGTCGAGCGAGGAGAACGGGTCCTGGAACACCATCGCGATGCGGCGCCGCAGCTGGTTGTCGGCCTTGAGCACATCGAGGCCCTCGAGCGTCGCTGTGCCGCCCGTCGGCTTGACGAGGCCGGTGAGGGCGTTCGCGATGGTCGACTTCCCGGAGCCAGATTCGCCGACGATGCCGAGCGTCGTCCCCTGGCGCAGCTCGAACGAGACGCCGTCGACGGCGTGCACGTGGCTGCGGCCCTTGGGGGTCTGGATGGGGAAGCGCACGTCGAGCTCGGAGACCTGGAGGATCGTCGTCGCGTCCGGCCTCGCTGGGGTGGGCTTCGCCTTGCCGAGCCGGGGCCTCGCTGCGAGCAGCTCCCTGGTGTACGGATGCCGTGGAGCAGTGACGAGGTCGATGGCGCTGCGCCGTTCGATGGCCTCGCCGTGGCGCATCACGAGCACCTCGTCCGCGACCTGCGAGATGACGCCCATGTCGTGGCTGATCCAGATGACGGCGGTGCCGTGCTCATGCTGGAGCGTGCGGACGAGATCGATGATCTGCGCCTGCGTGGTCACATCGAGGGCGGTGGTCGGCTCGTCGGCGACGAGCAGGCCGGGGTCGCAGGAGAGCGCGATGGCGATCATGACGCGCTGCCGCTGCCCGCCGGAGAGCTCGTGCGGGTAGGCGTCGAAGCGAGCTTCGGGCTCTGGGATGCCGACGGATTCGAGGAGCTCGATGGCCTTCGCGCGCGCGGCGCGGCGCGAGAGGCGTCGGTGCGTCTCGAGCGACTCGGTCAGCTGCCGGCCGAGGGTGAGCAGCGGGTTGAGCGAGGTGCTCGGGTCCTGGAAGACGAAGCCGACCCCGTTGCCGTGCACGCTCCGCAGGGTTCGAGCGGATGCGCCGATCAGCTCGACCTGCCCGAGCTTCTGGTCGTTGAGCGTGCTGGTGCCCGTGACGCGGGCGCCTGGCGCGTCGAGGAGTCCGGTGGCGGCGAGGACGGTCATCGACTTCCCCGATCCGGACTCCCCCACGATGCCGAGCGTTCCGCCCGGCTCGATCGAGAAGTCGATCCCGCGGACGATGTCCTTGCGGCCGATGGAGACCCGCAGGTCGGCGACGCGGAGCGCTGGAGCGGTCATCGCTTCCTCCTTGACTCGATGAGGGTGCGCTGCTTGGGGTCGAGGACGTCGCGCATCCCGTCGCCGAGCAGGTTGAAGGAGAGCGCCGTGATGAAGATCGCGACGCCGGGGAAGAGGCTCATCCACCAGGCCTGGCTGATGAAGCCCTGCGCGGCGAAGAGCATGCCACCCCAGGAGGGGGCCGGCGGCTGGATACCGAGGCCGAGGAAGGAGAGGGCAGATTCGGCGAGGATCGCGAAGGCCAGGGAGAGGGAGGTCTGCACGATGATCGGGCCGGTGATGTTGGGCAGCACGTGGCGGCCGAGGATGCTCGCCCACGGGGTACCCATCGTGCGGGAGACCTGGACGTACGGCTCGACGCGGACGGAGAGCGTGCTCGCTCGGGCGACCCTCGCGAAGATCGGCGTGTAGACGATGCCGATCGCGAGCATGGTCGTCGCGAGCCCCGGTGCGAGGATCGCGACGATGGCCAGCGCGAGCAGCAGCACGGGGAACGCGAACATGACGTCGACGAGGCGCATGAGCACGGTGTCGAGGAGTCCGCCCGCGTAGCCGGAGATGACGCCGACCAGCACGCCGACGACGAACGCGAACGCGACGGAGACGAACGCCACCTGCAGGGAGACGCCAGACGCGATCATCACGCGGCTCAGCACGTCCCGTCCGAGGTCGTCGGTGCCGAACCAGTGCGCGGCGCTCGGCGGCTGGAGCTGGTTCGCGACGTCGACGTCGTTGACGCCGTATGGCGCGATCCAGGGGCCGAGCAGGGCGACGAACACGACGATGAAGAGGAGCACCGCGCTGACGACCGTCACGGGGTTGCTGAGGAGGAGGCGCCAGGCGGCGACGCGCGTGCGTTCCTCCGGTGCGGGCGGGCCGGACTCCGCCTGCCGCGTGGCTTCTGAGTTCTGTGCGGTCATGAGAGCCGGATCCTCGGGTCGACGAGCGCGTAGAGCACATCCACGATGAAGTTCACGGCGAGGAACATCACGGCGATGAGCAACACGGAGCCCTGGATGAGCGGGTAGTCGCGGGAGGAGACGGCGTCGTAGACGAGGCGTCCGAGCCCTGGCCAGGCGAAGACGACCTCGACGACGATGACGCCGCCGAGGATCGTCGCGAGCTGGATGCCGGCGATCGTGAGCACGGGCACGAGCGCGTTCCTGACGATGTGGCGCATCGTCACCGTCCACGCCGAGAGTCCCTTGGACTTCGCGGTGCGGACGTACCCCATGGACGCCACCTCGAGCACGGCCGAGCGGATGTAGCGGGTCATGATGGCGCCAGCGACGAGGCCGACGGTGAGGCCGGGCAGGAGCACGTGCCTGGCCCAGTCGCCAGGGTCATCGCTGATCGACGAGTAGCCGCTCGAGGGGAGCCAGCCGAGCGTCGACGAGAACAGCCCGATGAGCAGCATGCCCATCCAGAAGTCCGGAATCGAGACGCCGAACTGGCTCGTGACGCGGATGACGCCGTCGCTCACGCGCCCTTCCCGCAGTGCCGACCAGATGCCGGCTGGCACGGAGATGAGGAGCGCGATCACGAGCCCGACGCCGGCCAGCGAGAGCGTCGCCGGCAGGCGTTCGAGCAGCGTCGTCGTCACGGCGTCGCCGTTGCGGAAGCTCACGCCGAGGTTGCCCGTGAGCGCGTTGCCGACGTAGGAGAAGAACTGCTCGAGGATGGGCCGGTCGAGCCCGGACGCCGCCCGGAGCGCGTCGTACGCCTCCTGCGTGTACCTCGTGCCGAGCGCCAGCCGAACTGGATCGCCCGGCACGAAGTGCACGAGGGAGAAGACGACGACGAGCACTCCGAGCAGCACGATCGCCGAGTAGAGCAGGCGCCAGCCGAGGAACGCGGCGATGGAGCCGAACGACATTCTCATTGGGTTTTCCCCTCGTGGACCCTGTGTCCTGGGTTGTTGTCTTGCTGTGTTGCCGTCTCGCCCGGTTGCTGGGCGGGGCGGGCTACGGGGTCAGCGTGGCGTCGCGGAACCGCGTCGCCCGGTCAGCGCGCGCCTCGTAGTCGCCGAGGCTCGGGCTCCACACCTGGATCACCGACGGGTTGTACAGGTAGATGTAGCTGGCGTCGTCGGCGATGATCGTCGCGGCCTGCGCGTACAGCTCCTTGCGCGCAGCCTGGTCGGTCTCCGTGCGGGCCGAGTCGAGCAGCGCGTCGACCTCCGGGTTGGAGTACTTCTGGGCGTTGCTGCCGCCGTCGCTGTGGTGCTGCGAGTAGTAGAAGTCGTCCGGGTCGATGTTGCCGAGCCAGCCCATCATGAGCATGTCGAAGTTGCCGGAGTTCTGCTCGTCGAGCCAGGTCGAGAAGTCGGGCTGCCTGATCTCGACGGTGATGCCGAGCGGCTCGAGGTTGGATGCGATGATCTGCGCGGCCGTGACGGTCTCGGGGTACTCGCTCGTCGCGAGCAGGTCGAGCGTTCCGCCGGTGAAGCCGGCCTCGCTGAGGAGCCGCTTCGACTCCTCGATGTCGGTCGAGTACTTGTCGTATTCCGTGTACCAGATGCTGTCCTGCGGGATGGCGAGCTGGTTGGCCTCGGCGGTGCCGTAGCTGACCGCCTGCACGATGGCGTCGCGGTCGATGGCGTAGGCGATGGCCTGGCGCACGCGTGGGTCCTGCCACTGCTCCTTGCCCTCGTTGAGTGCCAGGTACCAGTAGTCGCTCGACGGGTTCTGCCCCAGCTCGATGGACTCGTCGCCGCTGAGCTCCTCGACCTGCTGCGCGGGGACGACGTCGGTCCACTGGATCTCACCGCTCTTGAGCGCCGCGAGCGCCGTCGAGGGCTCCGAGATGAACTGGAACTCGACGCCGCCGATGCTCGGGGCGCCGTCCCAGTAGTCGGGGTTGGCGGCGAGCTCGATGCGGTCGCCGCTCGTGTAGCTCGCGAGCGAGAAGGGGCCGGTGCCGACGGGCGCGTTCGCGATCTCGCCGGATTCGACGTTGGACTGCTCGACGATCGCCATGCCCTTGAAGCCACCGAGGTTGGAGAGCAGGTTCGGGGTCGGCTGCGAGACGGTGATGACGACCGTCGAGTCGTCGGGCGCCTCGACGTTCGTGACGGCGTCGAACTTCCACGCGTTGGCGAGCTCTTCCTCGATGATGCGGTTGTACGAGTAGACGACGTCCTCGCTCGTGAAGTCGGAGCCGTCGTGGAAGGTGACGCCGTCGCGCAGCGTGAAGGTCCAGGTCAGCTGGTCGTCGCTGGTCTCCCAGGACTCCGCGAGCGCGGGCTGCATCTCGAGGTTCTCGTCGGGTTCGACGAGGGTGTCGTAGACGTTCTCGAGCACCTGGAACGAGAAGTAGGAGGACGTCTTGTGGGGGTCGAGCTGGTCGGGTTCCCCGCCGATGGCCGCGTGGAGCACTTCGCCTCCGACGGCGTCTCCGCCACCGAGGTCGACGCTCTCGCCGGCCGAGCATCCGCTCAAGACGAGGAGCGCGCCGATGGCCGCGGCTCCGATCCCTGCACTTCGTCGTTGCATGATGCACTCCACTTCGTTCATTTTCGTGAATGTTTCATCAGTATGTGGCACGCTTGGGCGAGGTACAAGGCCGCAGGGCGGCCGAAACAGGATCGTCACAAACGATTCCAGTGCCCGGGGTTCCCCCTCGAGGCGCGCTGCTGAGACGAGGACGAGCATGACCTTCACACTGCTGGCACGCGATCGCACGGCGGGCCTCCTCGGCGCCGTGACCGCAAGCCGATCCCTCGCGGTGGGCAACGCCGTGCTCGCCATCGATCCGACCGTGGGGGTCGTCGCCAGCCAGGCGTGGACCAACAGAGCCCTGCGCGGCCGCATGCTCGACGCCCTGGCGGCCGGCGAATCGCCCGACGCCGTCGTCGGCCGCATCGCCGAATGGGACGAGGCTCCCCAATACCGACAGACGGCGGCACTCGACCTGAGCGGACGCACGGGCGCGTGGGTGGGCGACCTCACGAGCCCCTGGACGGGCCAGCGCCACGGCGCAGGCTACGTGACCGTCGGCAACCTGCTCACCGGGCCAGAAGTGCTCGACGCCATCGCCGACTCCTTTGAGCGCAGCGCCCCGGAACCCGGGTCCCCCGAGCTCGAGCAGACGACCGCGATCGCCGTGTTCGCGAGACGACTGCTCGTCGCGCTGCACGCCGGCCAGAGCGCAGGCGGGGACGCGCGAGGCCGGCAGAGCGCGGCGATCCTCGTCGCCACCAGTCAGGAACGTCGCATCCACCCGCCGGAGCTCGCGGTCGACCTGCGCGTCGACGACCACACCCACCCGGTCGACGAGCTCGACCGCCTGCTCGAGCTGCGCATCCACGACCTTCATGAGGCGCTGGTCTCGAGCTCGTCCGTCGACGCCGAGCCGGAGAGCTCCCGCAGGGGCGAGGGCTCGACGCAGGCCTAGTGCTCGAAGGGGCTCACGGCTCCGATCACGACCGTCTCGCCGTCGTGCTCGTTCGACCACCAGTGGGCGGTCGAGCATGCGTAGGTCGCGGTGTCCCCCGCCTCGAGGACAACCCGCTCCTCGCCGTGCACCACCATGAGGCGACCCGAGAGCACGGTGACGCTCTCCGTTCCGATATGCCGGAACGGGCGGCCCGCGTTCGTGAAGCGCGGCGGCAGCACGGACCGGATGAGCTGCAGCGTCGACTCGCTGCGGGGCGTCAGCAGCTCACGGACTGCGCGTTCGTCCTCCGGAACATCGGTGGGAGTCGGCAATCGCAACCGTCGGTCGTGGGTGACCACGGCGAAGTCGGGTGCCGGCGGTTCCAGGAGCTGCGTGATGGGCACCCCGAGCGCGGTCGCCAGTCGCTGGATCGAGCCGAGCGACGGATTGCCGATGCCCCGCTCGAGCTGGCTGATGAGCCCGAGGCTCACCCCCGCCTGCTTCGCGAGCGCGTGCACCGAGAGGTCGAGGCGCTTGCGGCCGGCACGGACCGCGAGCCCGAGCGAGGTGACCGCGAACTGCTCTTCGTCCTCGGATCCTCGCGGGTCTGCCATGCCGCGAGTCTACCGACGCAGCTTGCCTAGGCTGGGTGCATGCGTGATCATGCGGTTCCCAATCTCCCCTCGAGGCACTTCGACGCGACGCAGCTGAACCTGATCGGAGCATCGTGAGCAACCGCCCCATCGCCCAGCTGCCAGGTGCCGCCCGGATGCTCTGCCTCAGCCGCCGCAACGGCGAGATCTGCACGCGTCGCGCGGGGCACGCCGGCCTCCACAATCGGACGGGGTCGAGCATCCTCTGGAGCGATATCGACGCGGACGCACCCCGGTGCCCGGCGAGTGGGTCGGCCGCGGTTCCGGCGCCGAGACTCCCGGACGGCTACCCCAACGGCCGAGCTCTGTGCGGCGTCTGCTTCGCATTCGTCACGCTCGACGACGGTGCCCTGTCGGCACACGACTCGTGGCGCGGCGATGAGTCACGCGAAGAGGCCGACCGACGCCGAGCGTGGATGAACACGCACGGCTGGTGAGCCTCGCACGGCGCGGGCGCGCAGTCCCCTCGCCTCCATCGCGGGCCCACCGACTGGCTAGGATCTCGTGACAGGCCGAGCAACGCCCGAGGCGGCCCCTCCCCGACTCCCCTGATCCCCGACTCCCCCGACGACTTGGAGCGCGCCCATGAGCGGCCGAAGCGAAGACCCCTCGACGTCGACGTCGATCTCCCCCTGGAAGCGTTTCTGGGAGCGCGGCGGCTGGTGGAAGGCGACGCTGCTCGTCGTCGTCTATTACGCGCTCTACCAGCTCGGGGGCTTCCTCTTCGTGCCCTTCAGGGGCGACCCTGCACCCGGCTCCGCCTCCGCGCTGCTCTTCGACTACATCCTGCCGATCGCGTTCGGCGGTGCGCTGCTCGTCGCCTTCGCGCTCTCGCTGGGCTGGCTGCGCGAGCTGTTCGCGCGGCAGCCGATCAACGGCAGGGGGTGGATGTGGATCGGCGTCGCCGTCGTCCTGGTCTTCAACGTGCTCCGCTTCGCGTCGCTCGACTACGCGGCGGCTGGGTTCGATGTCGTCGCTGCCTGGCTGGTCGCCGGCCTCTGCATCGGCTTCGCCGAAGAGGTGCTGACACGTGGCTACGTCGTGAACCTCATGCGCAAGGCCGGCCACTCGGAACTCGCGACCGCGCTCGTCTCGGCCGCGCTGTTCGCCGGGCTGCACTCGGGGAACCTGCTCGGCGGGCAGAGCCTCCTGGCAACGGGCATCCAGGTCGTCTACACGTTCGCGTTCGGCATCTGCATGTACCTCACGCTGCGGGTCACGGGCCACCTCATCTGGCCGATCCTCCTGCACGCGAGCACCGACCCGAGCATCTTCCTGCTGACGACGCATCCGGGGGACGGGCCGCTTGCGACGTTCGCCGGATTCGGGAACATCCCGGTCATCCTCGTCGGCCTCGTGGCGATCATCTTCATCCGCGGACGAGTCACTCCGCCCGCCACGAGCTGAAGTCAAGGGGTCTGGAAACTCCAGGGGCGCCTGCGACGCTCAACCGGAACACACCGGGAGCCCACATGACTTCGATCTGGCACGACACCACCGCTCGCCCCATCACGGACCCCTCCGACGAGTTGCCGAGCAGAAGCGACGTCATCGTCGCGGGCGCCGGCATCGCGGGACTGACCGCGGCGGTCCTCCTCAGCGAGGCCGGGCTGAAGGTCACCCTCGTCGAGGCGCGCACCATCGCAGCGCTCGCGACGGGGAACACCACCGCGAAGTTCTCGCTGCTGCAGGGATCGCAGCTCTCCAGCGTGCGACAGAAGCGCGGCCACGAGATCGCGGCGGCCTATGTCGAGGCGAACAGGCTCGGACTCGACTGGACGGCAGCGTTCTGCGCCGAGGAGGGCGTGGGCTGGCAGACGAGGCCGGCCGTGAACTTCGCCACGACGAGGGCCGGGGCGAGAAAGGTCGACGAGGAGCGTGCAGTCGTCGAAGAGCTCGGGCTGCCCGTCGAGACCGGCGGACACCACGGGCTGCCCTTCACGGTCGAGAACTTCTTCGCGGTTCCCGGCAACGGGCAGCTCGACCCGTACGAGCTGTCGATCGCGCTCGTCGCCAGGGCTCGCCGGGCAGGCGCGAAGGTCGTGGAGGGCCTGACCGTCACCGCCGCGTCCCAGCACAAGGCGCACGTCGAGGTGCAGGCGACGAAGGCACCGAACGCCGACCTCGTCTCGTTCTCCGCATCGCACCTCATCCTCGCCACCGGCTTCCCCGCGCTCGACCGCGGCCTGCACTTCGCGCGCCTCACCGCCCACCGCTCGCACCTCGTGTCGTTCAGATCGGAACGCGAGGTGCCGACGGGCATGTACCTGTCGATGGACTCGGGCGGCCACTCGTACCGACAGTTCCGTCGCGGCGGTGACGACTACCTGCTCGTCGGCGGGGCAGGACACCAGGTCGGGGCTTCCATCTCGTCACGAGCGCTCGTCGACGCCCTCATCGCCCAGGCCCACGAGCGCTTCCCCGGCCTCAGCGAGACCCATCGGTGGGCGGCCCAGGACTACACGAACGTCGACGCGACGCCGCTGTCCGGCCCCATCGACCCGCGCGACGACCGCATCCTCGCCGTGACCGGGTTCGCGAAGTGGGGCATGACCAACGGCGTCGCGGCCGCCCACGACCTCGCTGCACGCATCCTCGGAGGACGGGCCGAGTGGATGAAGACCCTCTTCGATCGTGCCCCCAGCGCGAAGGGCACCCTGGGGCTCGCTGAGCGCGGCGCACACACCGCGGCCAGGCTGACGAGCGAATGGGGCAAGGCGCTGAGTCACACCGACGACGCGCCACCCGCGGAGGGCGAGGGGCGCGTCGGTCGGGACGGAGTGCATCCGGTCGCGACGAGCACCCTCGGCGGGACCACGCGCACCGTCTCGGCCGTGTGCCCGCACCTGGGAGGCGTCGTCGTGTGGAACGACGAGTCCTGCTCGTGGGACTGCCCCCTGCACGCTTCACGCTTCGAGGCGGACGGGACGCGGATCGAGGGGCCAGCCACGACGGGCCTGCCCCGTGTTCCCTAGTCGACGGCGTCCGCCTTCTCGAACTGCCCCTTGAGCTCGTCGAGGTCCAGAGCATCCGTGGTGACCTGCTTCTTGTCGTCGTAGACGTCCCGGTCGATCTCGTTGGTGGCGTTGGCGACGAGCATGGCGACGAAGGTGTCGCCGTTGACGTTGAGGAAGGTGCGGAAGATGCCCGCGAACCAGTCGACGGCGATGAGGAGGCCGACGGCCTCGAACGGGAGGCCGAGCGAGGTGGCCAGGAACATGGCGACGACGGGGAAGCCGCCCGGCACGGTGATGGTGCCCATGTTCAGGAGGATGGCGAGGGCCATGCCGAGCACGATCGTGCCGAAGTCGAGGGTGATGCCGCCCGACTGCGCGAGGAACATGACGACGATCATGTAGTTGAGCACGGCGCCGTATGACCCCATCGTGAGGCCGACGGAGAGCGTGAAGTTGGCGACGGGCTGGCTGACGCCGACCTTCTCGATCGCCGTCTTCAGCACCGTCGGGTAGGTGACGGCCGAGCTGGTCGTCGTGATGGCGATCATCGTCTGATCGCTGAGCTTGGCGGGAAGCCGCGCGGGGTTGAGCCCCGTTCGCAGCCACACGACGACCACGAAGAGCACGAACAGGATGAGCACCCCGATGAGGGTCGAGCCCAGGTACTTGAGTCCGCTCGTCACGACGGCGAACCCGACGGTGCCCGCGAGGTTCGCGAGCAGGCAGAAGACGCCGATCGGCGCGATGATCATGACGAAGCGGATCATCGTGAGGACGATCTGCTGGATCTGGTCGAAGAAGTCCAGCACGAGGCGGTTGCCGGTCTTGGCGATGAAGGCGTTGAGCGCGACGCCGAACAGCAGCGAGAAGATGATGATCGGCACCATCGTAGCCGTCGACATGGCCGCGAAGATGTTCGTGGAGACGAAGTTCACGACCGTCTCCTGCCAGCCCGTGGCCTCGGCCGCGGACTCCTGCAGCGCTGGGTCGACCGCGGCGGAGAAGTCGATGCCGGCTCCGGGCTGGAGCACGGCGCTGATGCACCAGGCGAGGAGCGCGGCGACGACGGAGAAGCCGATCATCCACGTGAAGGTGCGGGCGGCCATCCGACCCATGCCCGAGCCGCTCATGGCCCCGGTCGCGACGATGACCGAGGTCATGACTAGCGGCACGATGGCCATCTGGATGAGCCGGATGAAGAGGTCGCCGACGAACTTGAGGTTCGCCGCCCACTCGCCCACGAGCAGACCGAACACGATGCCGAGGATGGCAGCGGACCCGATCTGGAGGGCGGGGTTCTTCAGAGTTCTCTTCACGGTGTCCTCCGGGCGACTGACGGTGAGCGGCGCAGAGCTGCGTCGGTGCGACCCAAGCTAGGGCCGCCAGAAGCTTCATCTCAGCGGATTGGTAGGACCGTTACATGCTGTTCACGTGGCGCCTCAGGCCGTAACACGCTCTTTACAGGAGCGGGCATCTCCCGCCGCGAATGGGCCTCCAGTGCGTGCCACACTGAGGATGTGGTGACGGTCGCCACACCGCTCACGCGAGAACAGGTGGCCCCGTGACTGACACGACCGACCGAACCCTCGGTCCGCTTCCGCGCACGCGGGCTCTCATCGCGGACGACATCGTGCTGCACCTGGAACGCCTCATCGTCGGGGGTGACCTCGAGCCAGGAGCACCCCTGCCCCCGGAGCGCACTCTGGCGCTCGAGCTCGGCGTCTCGCGCAATGCGCTCAGGGAAGCCCTGACGCGACTCGAGGGCCTGGGCCTGCTCGAGCGCCGCCACGGGAGCGCCAATCGCGTCAGCCGCGCTATCCCCCTCACCGCCACGCTTGCCGGCAGGCTCCAGGCGGTGCAGGCGGACTACGACCACTCGGCGGAGTTCCGCGCCCTCGTGGAACCGCGCATCGCGCGGCTCGCGGCCGAGCGCATCGACCGGGAGCAGCTGACGACGCTCGGAGAGCTGCTCGCGCGCTCGGCCGACGAGACCGATGCCGACCTCTCCGCCAGACTGGACATCGCCTTCCACACGGCCATCGCCCAGGCCACAGCGAACCCCCTGCTCGCGACGCTCGGCGAGCTCACGGCGTCCTGGACCGTCGAAGCACGCGTGCTCTCGCACCTCGAGGGGGAAGGACGCAGGGTCTCCCACGAGGGCCACTCGCGCATCTTCGCCGCCCTCTCCGCTCGCGACTCGGAAGCGGCCGAGTACGCCATGCGCATCCACCTCTCGGAGATCCGGGACGTCATCGAGCAGGCTCGGAGCGAGGATGCCCACAGCACACACCCGCAGCGGTAGGGGGCCTCGAGGACCGCGTTGGTCCAACCAATCTCAGGCCGTCGAAGAGCTGAGCCACCCGAGGCGACGCTGCCCTGAACAACAGAAAGGCCCCGGCTCCCTTGCGATTGCAGGGAAATCGGGGCCTTTCAGATGGCGGTGACGGTGGGATTTGAACCCACGGTAGAGTCGCCCCTACACAACATTTCGAGTGTTGCACCTTCGGCCGCTCGGACACGTCACCGTGAGGAATCTTATACCGAGACCAGGGGTGCGCCGCAAATCGAGCCGCCCAGGCGTGTTCTCGAGAAGCCAGCCGGGGCGGACTCTCAGACGATCGGGATCTGGAACGTCTCGGTGAAGGGCGGCAGCGCCACCGTCGACACGTAGGAGACGTTGGCCCCTGACGGTCCGGTGACCCGGAAGTTCGCGACCAGTGTGGTGACGCCGGAGTCGACGGTGGCGGTGAAGCTGCCGTCGCCGTTGTCCGTCAGGACACCACCCGTGATGGCCGTGTTCACGATCGTGACGCCGGCATCCGGCGTGATGACCACGGTGGAGTTGTCGGGGAGTACGGAGTCGTTGCCGTCTCCGTCATCGCCCGTGAGCGTGAACCGGGCGACGTTCCCGCTCACGACGCTCGTCGAGCCACCCGTGTACCAGGTGTTCGCGAGGGGAACGGGCGTCGAGGCCACGGCGATCGGCGCCGCGACCGTGATGGCCACGGCCGGGACGGACCAGGCTGCGCCGGCCAGAAGGGTACGACGGGAAGTGCTGTCAGCAGACACGAGGATCCTGTTCGAGAGGGGGAAGCACGCAGGGGGATGGACGAGTCGGCAGATGGGGAATCGGCTCGGCCAGGTGGATAATCGCACGCGCGAGAGGATTCGCGTTGCCCCTTGCATTTCGACGTCACAAAACGTATGCGGCCTCGACCGGTCTACCGACGCGTTCCGGTCTCGATCAGGCGCACAGCTCCCGCGTCGATGCGGAGATCAAGCGTGCAGGCGGCCCGGCCCGGGCCGCGGAGCTCCTCGCCGTCGGCGTAGACGAGCACGCCCTTCGGCACCAGCACGCGGATGCCCGTCAGCCGCTCGAAGGTGACGGCCGGGAGGCGCGTGTGCAGGCCGGCCATGGCGAGTGGGAAGAGCGTGAGCAGGCCGATCCTCGGGAGCCCGCCGACGACGAACAGGTCGAGGAGCCCGTCGTCGATGACCGCGTGCGGCGCGACTGCGATGCCGCCGCCGATCGACGAGCCGTTCAGCACCGTGAGCATCTCGGCGGTGACCGACTCGGCAGGGCCGCCATCGATCCGAACACCGAACTCGAGCGGCTCGAAGTGCCGCACGGACTCCAGCAGGGCGGCGACGTAGCGGGCCGTTCCCGGCAGACGCCGCAGCTCGTTGGCGCGCCGATTCACGACGGCGTCGAAGCCGACGTTGACCGAGTTGATGGCCACATGCTCGGCGCCGTCGAGCACCAGTCGCATGGCGTCGACGCTCCGGGTGCTCGCGGTGCCGGTGCGCAGCGCGGTGAGCATCCGCTCGATGCCGACTGCTGGCACGCCGCGTTCGATCCCGGCGGCTCGAGCGAAGTCATTGCCTGTGCCAGATGGCACGACCCCGAGGGGGACCTCGGTGCCCGCGACGAGGCCGGCCCCCATCGACACCATGCCGTCCCCGCCCTGCACGATGAGCGCATCGGGGCGACGCTCCCCACCGAGCTCGGCCGCAGCCTGCCGTCGCAGCTCCTTGAACGAGTCGGCCGCCACGAGCACGACCTCGAGATCCGGCGAGGAGGCGGCGCCAGCTCCCCCGGCGAGGCGCCTGCCGAGGTGCGCGGATGCGCCCAGCCCAGCCGCCGGGTTCACCACGTACAGGACTCTCTGCGCTCGCACGAGCCCATTCTGCACGCCCCCGGTCCCCGCGCGACCTCACCCCGCACTTCAGCGCCCGAGAATCGCGCCGCCACGGGCCCGCTGACGCGCCAGTGTCGGTGGTGCCGCCTAGCCTTGGCACATGCCTCCCAAGACCAAGCAGCAACCAGCGTTCAAGTGCACCGAATGCGGCGCAGCGTCGCTGAAGTGGTTCGGGCAATGCCCCGAGTGCCAGGCCTGGGGCACCCTCGTCGACCGCTTCGAATCGCAGACCGCTGGCCGCATCCAGGCGGCCACGATCAGCGAGTCACGCGCCGCACGTCCGATCACCGAGGCGCCTATCGACAACGTCGCCCACCGCCCGACGGGCATCGGCGAGTTCGACCGCGTGCTCGGCGGTGGACTGGTGCCTGGCGCCGCCATCCTGCTGAGCGGCGAGCCCGGCGTTGGCAAGTCCACGATCCTCCTCGAGCTCGCGTCACGCGTCGCCGCGAAGGGCACGACCGTGCTGTACGCATCGGCAGAGGAGTCCGTGAACCAGGTGCGGATGCGCGCCCAGCGCACCAACGCGCTCCACGACACCCTGTACCTCGCGAGCGAGACCGACCTCTCGACCGTCCTCGGCCAGATCGAGCGCCTCGACCCCGGCCTCATCATCGTCGACTCCGTGCAGACCGTCGCGAGCGATACCGTCGACTCGCTCGCCGGCCAGCCCAGCCAGGTGCGCGAGGTCGCATCCGCCCTCATCCGAGTCGCGAAGACCAGGGGCGTGCCCGTCATCATCGTCGGCCACGTCACGAAAGACGGCACGATCGCGGGGCCCCGACTGCTCGAGCACCTGGTCGACGTCGTCGCCCACATCGAGGGCGACCGCCACACGGCGCTTCGCTTCGTGCGCACCATCAAGAACCGCTTCGGCCCCACGGACGAGGTCGGCTGCTTCGAGATGACCGGCGAGGGAATGACGGAGGTGCCAGACCCCTCAGGACTCTTCCTCAGCGAACGCCCCGAGCCGGTCAGCGGCACGTGCGTGACCGTCGCGCTCGAGGGGCGACGCGCCCTCCCCGTCGAGATCCAGGCGCTGGTGCAGAAGACCAACGCCCCGAACCCTCGCCGCGTCACCAACGGCGTCGACACGAGCCGCGTCGCCATGCTGCTCGCCGTGCTCGAACGACGCACCAAGCACAAGCTCTCCGAGTACGACGTCTACGTGTCGACCGTCGGCGGGGTCAAGCTGCAAGAACCCGCGGCCGACCTCGCCATCGCCATCGCCATCGCCTCCTCCATCCGCAACCGGCCCGTGCGCGACGGCACCGTCGTCTTCGGCGAGGTGAGCCTCGCCGGAGAGATCCGCCGTGTCGCATCCGCCAACCTCCGAGCAGCCGAGGCCAAGCGCATGGGCCTCGCCCACGTCGTCGACCCCTCCATCGGCAGCATCGACCGCGCCCTCACGGCCGCGCTCGGCAACTGACCGCAGACCTCTCACTCGGAACGCGAGCCACCCGAAGGCTCGAGGAGTCCAGAAACGCGAGTAGGCCCGGAGCGATGCTCCGGGCCTACTGCTCATCGACCGCTGGCCGACTCAGTGCTGCGTGCGCGTGCTACGCGTCGCTGCCCGCGCGTCGGCGGAGCAGGATCGCGGCGCCACCGGCGACGAGGAGCGCAAGCGCGCCCGCGATAGCCGCGAACATGGCGTTCTCGTCAGCGCCGGTCGTGGCGAGGGCACCGTCTCCGGCGTCCGCCGTCGGAACCGGCGCAGCCGTGGCGCTTGCCGTCGGCTCGACGGTCGCGGTCGGGGTGACGGAGACCGTCGGTCCCGGCGTCGCGGTCGGCGTCTCAGCGGCCGCCTGAACCGAGACCGGCACGGCGACGGATGCCGCAGACAGGTCCGCGAGGAACGTCAGCGTGCCATCCCCCACCGTCGAGTCGACGGGAACGGTGAAGCTCACATCGACGAGGTTCGCGTCAGCAGCGACGTCGACAGACCCGATGCCGATCTGCTCATCGCCGAGCCACACCGTGACCGAAGAGCTCTGGATGAATCCCACCGACTGCAGGTTGAACTTCGCGACCTTCAGCGAGTAGCTCTCACCTGCCTGGAACTTGTTGTCCGTGGGCAGGCCGACGACCTCGAAGCCGTTGCGCTGAACATCCGGGACGACACCAGTCGAACCCGCGGCAGTCTTCGCGCGAACCCAGTTGACGAACGCGTCGAGATCGATGAGGCCCGTGTCCTTGACGCTCTCGGCGTTGTTCAGCGAGTGGAAGTTGTCGCCACCCGCGGCGAGGAACGTCGGCATCGCCACGTTGTAGACCTGGCCGCTCGAGACGGGCTCACCGTTGATGGAGAGCGACACGATGCGCTCCATGCGAGGCCGCGAGCTGTCGAACGCGTACGTGAAGTTGTCGCTCAGCCCGAGCTGCAGGTAGTCGCGCGACGGCACCTCGCCGTCAGCGGTGAGCTGCCACTGCTCCTCGAGCACATTCTTCAGCTCGGCTCCGGAGATGCTGACGACCGAGAGGTTGTTCGCGAAGGGAAGGACGGTCGCGGCTTCCTTGTACGTGATCTGACCGTCGTTGTCCAGCAGGTCAGCACGGAGGCCACCCGGGTTGATGATCGCCGCGTCGACGTCGAAGCGGCCCGTGTCACTGATCGACTCGAGCATCGACTGCGCGACGATGCCACCCAGCGACGACTCCTCCGCACGGTTGTCCTGTCCGCCTTCGGCGACGACACCGGTGGTGGAGCCATCCTCGGCCATCTCGATGGAGTCGGGGACGAACGTCTTTGCCCTGGAGATGTCACCCTGCTGGGTGCCGATGACCTCAGCCCCAAGCACGTCGGCCGTCGCGACGGCCGCGTCGAGCTTCGCCTTGATGTCGATGATGCGCTTGTCGTTGACGTACTCGATGGGCGCCGGGTTCTTCGGCGGGGCAGCGTCAGGCTTCAGCGTCGACGGGTCGATCGAGTCGTAGACGGGCACGATGGAGCTGTCCGAGGCGGTCACGTTGCCCGCGGCGTCGACCGTGAGCACGACCTGCGCGAGGTTCTCGGCGTACTGCCCGGCCTGCACGATGGGACGGGTCGATGCACCGTTCGGGGCGTCGTAGGCGTAGGTCTGGTGCGTGTGCGCGTTGAAGATCGCGTCGACCTCGGGGGCCGTGTCCTCGGCGATGGAACGGAAGGTGCTGCTCTCCTGGTTCTCATCGAGAGGAGCGTCGGACTTCGGCGCGCCCTCGTGGTAGGAGGCGATGATGACGTCGGCCGACTTCGCCGCCGTGATCTCGGCAGCCACCTCGTTGACCGCCTCGACGGGGTCGCCGAAGGTGACGCCCGTGATGCCGTCGGGCGAGACGAGCGCAGAGGTCTCCTCCGTCACGGCCCCGATGACGGCGACCCTGACGCCGTCGACGTCGAAGATGGCGTGCGTGTCGAAGGGGTGGCTGCCGTCCGCGAGCGTGACGTTCGCGGCGAGATCGGGACCATTGGTCGCCGAGGCGAGCCGACCGGTAGCGTCGTCGATGCCCTTGTCGAACTCGTGGTTGCCCTGCGTCCACGCGTCCACGCCGATCGCGTTGAGCAGGTCGATCGTCGGCTGGTCCTGCTGGATCGAGGACTCGAAGAGGCTCGCGCCGACGGCATCGCCGTTGGAGATGACGAGGCTGCTGTCCTCGCCGAACTCCTTCTGCGCCTCGAAGACGGAGGCGGCGAACTTCTCGCCGTTGAGGATCCGACCGTGGAAGTCGTTGAAGCCGATGAGGTTGATCTGCTTCGCGCCGTCGGTGGGCGTGATGAAGCTCGGCGAGAGGACGGCTGCTTGAGCTGGTGCCGCGAAGGCAGACACAAGAGCTGCCGTGCCGAGAACGGCAGCGGCAGCGGTGGCGCGCTTGCGAGTGGGCGTCGTCATGAGTCTCCTGGCGATCGACGAACGGACGGAATCGTGCGGAACGTGAGGATGCTCTCAGCTCACACTGTCTTCAAGGTTAACGTTCAGGAGATTTTCGCGAAAGCCCCCGGGCACCCCGCGCGAGTCAGTCGAGAACGAACGTCGCCGGCTGCGACGCGATGCCGTTGACGCTCACGACGAGCTGGTAGTAGGCACCCCCGGCCACCGCATCCGCCCGGTCGGTCCCGCACGTGTCGAGCGAGGAACGCTCGCGCACCCAGGTGATGGGAGGGGCTGTCACCGACTGCCCGGCACCGATCGTGACGATCTCGTCAGCTGGGTCGGTCTGGCAGTGCGACGACACCCAGATCACGTCGGCGCCGCTCGAGATCGGTAGACCTGCACGGCCGTGCCGACGTTCATGACACACGCTTCGCCGCCCGTGTTGGCGATCGAGAGCGACAGCTGAGGCTGCGCGTCGGGCGCGTAGCTCGTCGCGTCGAGCATCGCCGAGACGACAAGCTCAGGGGCTGCGCACTCGGCGGGCCCCGTCGGAGTCGGAGTGGGAGTGGGAGTGGGCGTCGGTGTCGCCTCGGCCGCCCCACCACCGTCGCTTGACGCCGTCGCGGCGGATGACGCCGTCGGCGCACCGGATGCGGAGGCTTCGCCGGGTTCGCCGGAACCCGCCCCGAAGAGGCTCGCGATTCCCCAGATGAGCGCCCCGATGACAAGTACGCAGACGATGAGGAGCGCCAGCCGCCGACGGCGGTAGACGGCCTTGCTTGGTCTGCGGGTCGAACTCACTCGCCAAGGGTACGGACCCGTCCTTGGGACTCCCGTGAGGCGCACCGTGCGACCACTGCGACGCGCCCGAAGAGCCCGTCGCGGCGGCGGAGACTGGCTCTTAGAGCACCTTCAGCATGCGCGTGTTGCCAAGCGTGTTGGGCTTGACGTGGGCGAGGTCGAGGAACTCCGCAACGCCCTCGTCCGGCGAGCGGCGCATCATCTCGTAGGTCTCCGCGTCCACGATCTGCTCGCCGACCGAGACGAAGCCGTGCCGCTCGAAGAACCCCGTCTCGAAGGTGAGGCAGAAGAGGCGCTCGAGGCCCAGCTGACGGGCGTCCGCCATCAGCCGATCGAGGATCACGTGCCCGACACCGGTGCCGCGAACCGAGTCCGCCGTCGCGATGGTGCGCACCTCGCCGAGGTCGCGCCAGAGCACATGCAACGCGCCGCAGCCGACCAGCTGCCCCCGCTCATCGACCGCCACCCGGAACTCCTGCACCGCCTCGTAGAGCGTCACGAGCTCCTTTCGCAGGAGCACGTTTCGGTCGACGAGCGGCTGGATGAGCTCGCTGATGCCCACGATGTCGTGCGTGGTGGCCCGTCTGATGGTGATCTCCTGCATCCGACCAGCGTACGCGCGGGCACGAGAGCAGGACGCTCAGGACGACAGCACGGGTAACATCACGGTCATGCGCCTTGGAGTTCTCGACGTCGGATCCAACACCGTCCACCTCATCGTGGTCGACGCCCACCCCGGCGCGAAACCCGTCCCCGAGACGTCCCAGAAGAGCGTGCTGCGCCTCATGCGCTACCTGCAGGCCGACCGCTCCATCTCCGACGAAGGTGTCGCGAAGATCATGGAAGCCATGCACCGCGCCGCCGATGCGGTGAAGAAGAGCAAGCTCGACCACTTCATGCCCCTCGCCACCAGCGCCATCCGCGAAGCCAAGAACGGGCCGGAGCTGCTGAAGCGCATCCACCGCGAGACCGGCATCGACCTGCAGGTCATGAGCGGCGAAGAGGAGGCGCGCACGACGTTCCTTGCGGTCCGCCGCTGGTTCGGCTGGGCCGCCGGGCGCATCATGCTCGTCGACATCGGCGGCGGCTCCCTCGAGCTGGCGGTCGGCGACGACGAGCTCTCCGAGCACGCCATCTCGGTGCCGCTCGGAGCGGGTCGCAGCACCGTCAACTTCCTGCACAACGACCCGCCGACCGACGATCAGGTCGAGGAGCTGCGCAAGTACGCACGAAAGCTCATCAAGGAAGCAGCGGAGACCTTCGAGGGCGGGGCGCGACCCGACCAGTTCGTGGGCTCGTCCAAGACCATCCGCTCCCTCGCCCGCCTCGCCGGCTCGTCCATCGACGGCATCGGCGCGGGGCAGCGCACGACCCTGCAGAAGTGGCAGCTCGACGACTGGGTGCCCCGCCTCGCGAAGCTGCACTCCGAGGCGCGCCCCGCGCTCCCTGGCATCACCACCGACCGGGCCCTGCAGATCGTCGCCGGCGGCGTCGTCCTCTCCGAGGTCATGCACGTCTTCGACATCAAGCAGCTCGACGTGTCCCCGTGGGCCATGCGCGAGGGGGTCCTCCTCGACTACCTGGACCGCCTCCCGCACTGAGCGCCCGGCGTCACCGCCGCTGTCGCGGGACGTGCTTCGGGATCTGCCACCCCATGAGGGCCGCCCCCACGAACCCAAGCACCCCGAGCATCCCGGACGTGAACGAGATCGACACGACCGCCGTTGCCACCGCCACGATGACGGGCACGGATGCTGCCGACGAGTCGGTGATGAGCCTCCAGGCCCCGAGAAACGGGGCCGGATCCTGGCGCGGCGCGAGGTCGGCGCCGAGCGTCATGAGGATGCCGGAGCCGATGCCGTTCGCGAAGCCCAGCCAGATCGCGAGCACCGTGAACCACTGCTGAGCGGCGTCCCCGACGAGGTCGTGGGTGAAGGCGAGTGTCAGGAATCCCGCGCCGAGGCCGAGCAGCGCCGGCACGGCGCCCCACACTCGACCGAAGCGGTCCATGACCCAGCCGGACACGAAGAAGAGAGCGAAGTCGACGCCGGCGCTCACGCCGATGACAAGCACCGCCGTGGCGGTGTCCATGCCGATCGACAGCGCCCACAGCGGCAGCATCACGTTGCGCGCCGCCCGCAGCGCTGCCATGATTCCCGCACCGGTCCCGAGCCGGACCAGCACGCCGGCGTTGGCGCGGATCGTCGCGAACACGCCGAGGCGTTCGGGCACGCCAGCCCCCGCACCCCCATCCCCCGCTGAGACCGGCGCCTTCGCGGAATGCGACGGGCGTGCGACCGTCTCGGGGTCCGGCGCGAACAGCAGGATGAGCGCGGCCACCGCGCCGCACACGACGAAGACCCAGAACCCGTACTGGGGAGCATCGAACAGGACGAGGATTCCCGCGATGATGAACGGCCCGACGAAGAAGCCGGCGCGGAACACCCCGCCGAGCGTCGAGAGCACTCGCGCCCGGTAGCGCAGCGGCACGTAGGTCGTGAGGAACGCGTGCCTCGCGAGGTTGAAGTTGGCGGCGGAGATGCCGATGATGACGACCCCGACGAGCAGCATCCACGGCGCGACGGCGAACGCGCAGAGCAGGATGCCGAGGAGGCTCACCCCGAGGGCCGCGAGCATGGCCCGCTTCTCCCCCAGGCGCTGCACGACGGCACCGGCGGGAAGATCGCCGATCATCTGGCCGATCATGAGCGACCCGGCGATGAACCCGGCCAGCTCGATGCCGGCTCCCAGCGAGACCGCCACGGTCGGGATGATCGGGATGATCGCTCCCTCGCCGATCGCGAACACGAACGACGGCAGGAGCGCCAGCAGAGTCACCTGCGCGAGCGTGGCTTCCTTCTTCGGCTTGCCGTGTGACGAGGGTGACGGGGATGCAGGCACGCGTTCCAGCGTAAGCCCGTCCGGTCGTGCGCCGGACAGGGGCCGCCGGCACTGCATGCTCGCTGCGCGCTCTTGCAGTGCCATTGACGACACTGTGTGACACACACTATGGTGTGAGTCATGGGCACAGAAGAGACGCACGACATCCACCTGCAGGAGCTCCGCAGGGGCACCGTCGTGCTCGCATGCCTTCGCCTCCTCTCCGAGCCGGGCTACGGCTACGGACTCCTCGAGGCACTGCAATCCCGAGGCTTCGACACCGACGCCAACACCCTCTACCCGCTCCTTCGCCGCCTGGAGAAGCAGGGTCACCTCACGAGCGAGTGGAACACCGACGAGGCGCGACCTCGCAAGTTCTACCGCGCCAGCCCATCCGGTGCCGCACTCGCCGCCGCGATGACCACCGACTTCCGCTCGCTCGCCCAGGCGATCGAGCACCTCCCAGAAGGGGCCTGACATGACGACCATCACCGACACCCTGACCGAGCGCTACGTGAGCGCCGCCATGCGCACGGTGCCCGACGACCAGCGCGCCGACCTCGAGGCCGAGCTGCGCGCCTCCATTCGAGACCTCGTCGATGCGCGAGTCGAATCCGGCGAGGCGGGCGATGCCGCCGAGGTGGCCGTGCTCACCGAGCTCGGCGACCCTGAGCTGCTCGCCGCCAGCTACACCGACCGTCGACTGTTCCTCGTGGGGCCTCGCTACTACCTCATGTGGTGGCGGCTCCTGAAGACCCTGCTGTGGATCGTGCCGGTGTGCGCCGCCTTCGGTGTCGCGATCGCGCAGACGCTCATCGGCAGCACCATCGGCGAGATCATCGGCGAGGTCGCGGCAGTCACCTTCAGCGTCATCATCCACGTCACGTTCTGGACGACCCTGGTGTTCGCGGTGCTCGAGCGCTCCGGTGGCCAGTCCAAGCCGGAGCAGTGGAGCGTCGCCGACCTGCCGGAGATCCGCCAGACCGGGGCCGGCAGATCCGAGCTCATCGCCTCGCTCGTGTTCCTCGCACTCGGGACCGGCGCCGTCGTCTGGGACCGCTTCATCGGCTTCGTGCCGACGCAGCCGGGCCTGTCGTTCTTCGGGCACGACCTCTGGCCGTGGTGGGCCCTCGCGCTTCTGGTGCTCTTCGTGCTCGAAGCGGCCTACAGCGTGGCGCTCTACCGGACGGGCCGCGTCACGCTGCCCCTCGCCTGGGCCAACGCGGTCCTCGCGGTCCTGTTCATGTCGCTGCTCCTGACCACCCTGGGTCGCGGCCTGCTGCTCAACCCGGACTTCTTCGCCACGGTCATCCCGAGCGCGGACAGCGCGGCGACGGTGACCACCATCGTGACCGTGATGATCGCCTTCGGAGTCCTCGCCACCAGCGTCTGGGACATCTGGGACGGTTTCCGCAAGGCAACCCGCTAGCGGGCGACGGGGCGCGCACGACGAAGCCCCCGCATCACGTAGATGCGGGGGCTTCGTCGTCTGCGCGTGCGGAGGTTACGCGGTCGGCGCGTCACCCTCACCGGCGTCGGCGATGATGCCCTCAGCCTGCGAGGTCACTCCGCCTGCCGCGACCGTCTCGGGGACGAGACGCTTCGAGACGTTGAACACGAACTCGTCCTCCGGGTAGTCGACCTCGACGTGGTCGCCGGCCTTGAGCTCGCCGCGGAGGATCTTCTCGGAGAGAAGGTCTTCCACCTCGTGCTGCACGGCGCGGCGCAGCGGGCGAGCGCCGAGCGTCGGGTCGAAGCCGACCTTGATGAGCTTTCGCTTCGCGAGCTCGGTGATCTCTACGGTCATGTCGCGGTCGAGCATGCGCTCGCTGAGGCGACCGATGAAGAGGTCCACGATCTGCAGCAGCTCGTTGGTGGAGAGCTGCGGGAACACGATCGTGTCGTCGACGCGGTTCAGGAACTCGGGCTTGAAGTGCTTCTTGAGCTCCTCGTTGACCTTCGACTTCATGTTGTCGTACGACACCGAGGCGTCGCCTTCGAGCTGGAAGCCGACGGGGCCGCCGGAGATGCCCTTCGTGCCGAGGTTGGTCGTCATGATGATGACCGTGTTCTTGAAGTCCACGACGCGACCCTGGCCGTCGGTGAGACGGCCTTCTTCAAGCACCTGGAGGAGCGAGTTGAAGATATCGGGGTGAGCCTTCTCGATCTCGTCGAACAGCACGACGGAGAACGGCTTGCGGCGCACCTTCTCGGTGAGCTGGCCGCCCTCTTCGAAGCCGACGAACCCTGGAGGGGCACCGAAGAGCCGCGAGACCGTGTGCTTCTCGCCGAACTCGGACATGTCGAGCGAGATGAGCGCCGACTCGTCATCGAAGAGGAACTCCGCGAGCGCCTTGGCGAGCTCCGTCTTTCCGACGCCCGTCGGGCCGGCGAAGATGAACGAGCCGGACGGACGGTTCGGGTCCTTGAGTCCGGCGCGGGTGCGGCGGATGGTCTTGGACAGGGCCGCGATGGCCTCGTTCTGGCCGATGACCCGCTGGTGCAGGGCATCCTCCATGAACACGAGACGCGCGGTCTCTTCCTCGGTGAGCTTGAAGACGGGGATGCCGGTGGCCTGCGAGAGGACCTCGGCGATCAGGCCCTCGTCGACGGTGCCGGTGGACTTGACGTCGCCCGACTTCCACTGCTTCTCCAGGCGGAGGCGCTCGCCGAGGAGGTTCTTCTCGTCGTCGCGCAGTGACGCGGCGCCTTCGAAGTCCTGCAGCTCGATAGCCTGCTCCTTGTCGGCGCGGACGATCGCGATCTTCTCGTCGAGTTCGCGCAGCTCGGGGGGCGAGGACAGCACCGAGAGGCGGAGGCGGGCGCCTGCCTCGTCGAGGAGGTCGATCGCCTTGTCCGGCAGGAACCGGTCGGAGACGTAGCGGTCGGCGAGGGTTGCCGCGGCGACGATGGCGTCGTCGGTGATGGACACCTTGTGGAACGCCTCGTACTTGTCGCGGAGCCCCTTGAGGATGTTGATCGTGTGCGCGATCGACGGCTCCTCGACCTGGATGGGCTGGAAGCGTCGCTCGAGCGCCGCATCCTTCTCGAAGTGCTTCTTGTACTCGTCGATCGTGGTGGCGCCGATGGTCTGCAGCTCACCTCGCGCGAGGAGCGGCTTCAGGATGCTCGCGGCGTCGATCGCGCCCTCGGCGGCACCCGCACCAACGAGGGTGTGGATCTCGTCGATGAAGACGATGATGTCGCCGCGTGTGCGGATCTCCTTGGTGACCTTCTTGAGGCGCTCTTCGAAGTCACCGCGGTAGCGGGACCCGGCGATGAGCGAGCCGAGGTCGAGCGAGTAGAGCTGCTTGTCCTTGAGCGTCTCGGGAACCTGCCCCGTGACGATCGCCTGGGCGAGGCCCTCGACGACGGCGGTCTTGCCGACGCCCGGCTCGCCGATGAGGACGGGGTTGTTCTTCGAGCGGCGCGACAGGATCTGCATGACGCGCTCGATCTGCTTCTCGCGCCCGATAACGGGGTCGAGCTTGCCTTCGCGAGCGGCCTGCGTGAGGTTGCGGCCGAACTGGTCGAGCACGGCGGAGCCCTGGGCTGCCTGCTGCGGCTGGTCCGCTCCCGCGACGACCTGCTCCTTGCCCTGGAATCCGCTCAGCAGCTGGATGACCTGCTGGCGCACCCGGTTGAGGTCGGCGCCGAGCTTCACGAGCACCTGAGCTGCGACACCCTCGCCCTCGCGGATGAGGCCGAGGAGGATGTGCTCCGTGCCGATGTAGTTGTGGCCGAGCTGCAGCGCTTCGCGGAGCGACAGCTCAAGCACCTTCTTGGCTCGCGGCGTGAACGGGATGTGCCCCGTCGGACGCTGCTGGCCCTGGCCGATGATCTCCTGGACCTGCTCACGTACGGCAGGCAGCGAGATGTCGAGGGATTCGAGCGCCTTGGCGGCGACCCCTTCACCCTCGTGGATGAGGCCGAGGAGGATGTGCTCGGTCCCGATGTAGTTGTGGTTGAGCATCTTCGCCTCTTCTTGGGCGAGGACGATCACGCGACGGGCGCGGTCGGTAAATCTCTCGAACATCCGTTTCTCCTTCGACTCCCTGACCTCGACACCTGGCTACAGGGTCGGGGGCCGTGTACAGAGAGAGTAACGGCGTCAACCTCCGTTTCCCTCCCCTGTTCGCCCTGGGCGTGCGGATGCGTCGCCCAGGTACGCGAATGCGCCGCCGCTGGTCTCTTCGACCGCGCGACGGCGCATCCCTTGTTCAGCTTCAGAGCGCTAGAGGCACTTCTCGAAGGCGAGGTCGCTCAGCCCGATGAGCTGGTTGTGGTTGGCGTCCAGCTTCTTGAGGTCCTGGTAGTAGCGGAAGGTGACCTCGCTGATGGGACCCGTGTAGAAGAGCTGCACGTTGCCGTTCAGGGACGTGCTGGGGATCTCCCCTTCGGTGGCCTTGCGCCACGGGCTTGCGAGCGTGCCGCTGCCTTCGAGCGCGGATGCCCGCGTGGACGAGGTCGGCGTGGTCGTGGCGATGACGGCGTCGCGGTGGTTGCCCGGCGCCCAGTCGAGGTCGAAGATCGTGAACGAGAGCTTCGTGACCGGTTCGCTGAAGACGATCTTGACGTCGACGCCGCTGCCGGAGCGGGCGGTCCCGTTCTCGATCTTGATCCACTTGAGCGACTGCGGGTTGCCACCCTGTGGTCCGTCCTGGACGGTCCCGTTGGTCGATGAACCCGTGAAGCCTCCGTAGCCGACGTAGCTCAGGGTCGCGGTGACGCCGGTGCCGGGGAAGGGGATGCTCGTGGGCTTGGTGCCCGTCCTGAGCGCGTTGTAGTTGGTCTTGATGACGCATCGGGAGGCCGCCTGAGCTGGCGCGGCGGTTGCGAGGGCGATGACGGGGGTTGTCCACGCGGCGGCGCGCAGCACGGAGCGGCGAGTGGTGCCGCCGTTCTCGTCGGTGGTGACTGGGGTGGATGAGGAGCTGGGGGTTTCTGACAAGGGGGAACCTCTTCGGAGCAGATCGGGGGAAGTTGCTTCCGCGCCGGTGGGCGCGTGGTTCGCCGGTGCATCCAGTTCGGAGGTACCGAGCGGCTCAATAGCACCCCGGTTTCGAATCCGTTCTCGTGAAGTCACCCCAGACTTCACCCTAAGTTGTATCTACAATTAAATGGCCCACCAATTTCCCCGGGCACCAACGACGAAACCACCCCGGGCTTCACCCCGGAGTGGCTTGCGGAACAGAAGAGCGACGAACTACTCGCCGTTGCGATCCCGGAGCAGGCCCAGAGATTCGGCGCGACGCAGGGCCTCTGGCCGCGTGTGGACACCGAGCTTCTTGTAGGCAGAGCGCAACTGGGTCTTCACGGTGTTGGGCGAGACGAACAGCTCCTCGGCGATCCGCGTCGGCGAGGTGTGCCTTGCGAGCGCGTGAACCACGACTCGTTCGCGCTCCGTGAACTGCGGCATGGCGCTCACTTCCTGGAAGTTCGTCACCACGTCGAGCGAGTCGAACATCGCGATGTCATCCGCGCCGCCGGATTCTCGGCTGAGCTCAGCCAGCGCGTTGCGGTCGCGATCGGGCAGCATGAGCAGGGGCGAGACGAGCCCATATTGGAGCGAGAGCCCGGCAGCGAGGCCGACCATGCTCCGGGCGACGTCACGGTCGCCATCGCGCAGCGCACCGGCCGCGCCGATGAGGTGCATCGCCATGCGCATCCTCGGCGTCGTCACGAAGTCCAGCGACCGCGAGACCCACTGCATCGACTGATCCGTGTCGCCGTCGACAAGAGCGAGCAGCGACCTTGCCGGCAGCGTCCGGAAGTCGTCGACGGCGTACCCCTCCAGCAGCTTGCGTGCGCGTGCCGGGCGACCGGCGGCGAGCCAGAGGACGACGAGGAGGGACTTCACGCGGAACAGGCCGAGACTCTCGCCGACCCCAGAGGCGGCAAGCGGGCCCTCGAGCATCTCCTCGACCCGCCTGGCCTCCGCGAGCGCCTCGCCCTGCGCCAGCCGAGCAAGCATGACGGGCTCCTGCAGGTAGGGCCAGAGGTCGGACGTGACGGTGAAGCGCTCGATATCCTCGAGAGCCGCCTGCGCCTGCATCCACTCACCGCGCTCGAGATACCCGTAGGACTTCGCGATATGCCCGAAGGTGCCGAGGTGTCCGCGCGAGCTTGTCGTCATCCACGCACCATCTTCGACCTGCGCGAGCATCGCCTCCGAGGCGGGCATGTCACCATCGATGGCCTTGTAGCCCGCCGCGTCCCAGAACGACAGGTTGCGGGAGCTGTTCGACTGCGGCACCACGAAGGTCCCCTCGAGTGCGGCGTGCGCCCCCGTCATGTCGCCGACGAGGAACAGCGAGAGCGCCGCCCCGCGAGTGAAGACCGGAGACAGCGTGGGCGACGCCCCCACCCGGGACTGGGCAGCGGCGAGGCCGAGCGCTTCCCGCGCGAGCTCAGCCGACTCGAGGTACCTCCCGAGGGTGCGCAGCGCGAAGACCTTGAAGCAGAGGTACTCGCAGCGACGTGCGACCGAGAGGTCGCTCGGGATGCGCATCCCGGCCGCGATCTGCAGGAGCGGTTTCGCACCGCTCCGCAGCACTGGGTTGGCGAGACGGGCGAGGCCGAGCACGAACGCGAGCACGGGGTACGCGACGAGCACGTCCTGCGGGAGGTGCTGCAGTCGCGATACATAGCGATCCGTCGTGTAGGCCTCGACGACCGTGAGCAGCAGGCGTGCGCAGATGCGTGACGCGAGGTCGAAGTCGTCGACCTCGAGCGCCAGCTCGAGAGCCCCTTCCGGGTCGCCGTTTGCGCTCAGCCACGCCGCGGCGAGAGACGCTGCGCGTCGATACTCGGCCGGGGAATCGGCCCGCAGCTCCTCGTGCAGCGCCTCGCGGAGCGCCGTGACGTACTGGAAGGCCCTGCTGCTGCGGGTGAACGAGATGTGCCTGCCGAAGCCGTCCGCTTCCAGCATCTCGATCGCCGCGTCCGGATCCAGGTCGGGCACGAGCATCCGCGCGAGCGATGCGTCGAAGTACGGCACGACGCTGGTGATTCTCGCGAACCTGGCGAGCTCGGCGTTGGGCAGCTGACCGGAGAGGTTCGTCGAGTTGAGCGCATTTTCGCGCCAGTGGAATGCGCGCGGGCCTGACCGGGAGAGCTCGAGGATGGCCGCGCGGACGGCGATGGCGTAGCCACCGGTCGCCTCGTACACCTCCGCTGGCGTCGCGATATGGGTCTCCCCCACGACGAGCTCGAAGAAGGCCGCGACCTCGGCCTCCGTGAACTCCAGGTCGATGTTGGTCACGACACGAACTCGGCCCTGCAGCTGGAGCCTCGACTGGTCGAGCGTGGTGCGGCCCCTCGCGGCGATGATGACCCGCATGTTCGGGACGCTCTCGGCGCCCCTGAGGAGGTCCTGGTCGACAATCGGCACGAGGTCGCCGAGCCGCTCGTAGCCGTCGAGGATGATCGTGAAGGGAACCTCGCTGCGCATGGCCACGACGAGGTCGCGCTTCTCGAAGTCATCGCTGTTGATGAGCGTCACGAGGTCGTCGTATTCGAGGCTGGTGAGGAGACCCTCGCGGAGGGCCGCGCGCGCGATCTGCTCCCAGACGCTGTTGCGGGTGGTCGTGGCGGTGCTGAAGGTCACCCAGAGCAGGCGGCCCGTGTGGCGACCGGATTCGGCCCACATCCGCAGGAGCGTCGTCTTGCCGTATCCGCTCGGCGCGTGGAGCAGGGTGATGCGCGTCGAATCATCGTCGAGCGCCCGGAGGAGGCGCTGCCTCACCAGTAGTTCTCGCGTGGTTGCGTGCACTGAATTCACCCCAGCTCAAGTCCATGAATACTCACCTACCAAATGGATGGTCATGACTCTAACTCGCTGATCCAGCTTTGACGAGATCCGGGTGACCGGGGATTCACCGGGGATCATGCCATACCACACCAGAGGTTTACCACTTTCTGGCGGGCGCGGGACGGGCGAATCGACACTCATCGAACGCTCTTCCCGAGGGAGAATCGACCTGCAATCTAGCGCTGATCAGCGCAAACTTGCTCGGCCATGGTGAGCGCGCCGGCGCCATCAAGGCTCGAGCCCCAGGTGAGCTGGAGCTCGCGCGTCAGATCCGGCCACTGTGACCCCGACCAGAATTCACAGTCACGCACACCGAACTTCAACTCGAAGACGCCGAGGCCCGTGAGGTTGTTCCCCACGAAGTTGACGCTGAAGTCCCTGTTCGTGCGCTGCAGCTCCGGGACGAGGTCACGCAGCTCCTGCCACTCCACGGTCTCCCGGAACGCCTTGGCCGCCTCGCCCGCCTTGATTCCCTGCATCGTGTCGTCGAAGGCGGTGACGTTGACCTGGGTCCCGCCGAGGGCCGAATCGTCCACGCGCACGTGGACGCTCGCGAGCTGCTCCGACTCGTCGAACACCGCGCTCGTCTCCCGGACGAACTCGACCTGCTCGGCGGTGGGGAGCTCGCTCTGCACGAACTGGCCGGTCGTGAACGGAGCAAGACCCATGAGGTCCCACTCCCCCGTGGCAGCGCCTGGGTCGTGGATCGCGCGGGCGGTCTCGAGGAGCTGCGTCGTGCGCTCGCTATCGCCGCGCTCCTCGCTCGAGAGCTCGACCACAACCAGTCGCCCACGAGCCGCCGCAGACAGGGAGGGTGCGCTGGACTCCGTCGGCGAGACAGTCGCGGGCGCCGGGTCGCCGGGGGCCTGCGTCTCGGACGGCTGCGCTTCGGCCTCCCGCGAGGTGAGGCCGTCCGCTGCCGCACCGGATGCCTGATCGGTCACCTCGAACATGCCAGCGGACACCGGCGCCGAGTACGTCCGTGTGGAGATCGACTCGAACCCCACTGCCGCCAGCTCTCGCCAGTAGCCGAGCTGGGCGTGGAGCGACTCCGGAGTCGTAAGATCAAAGTACGAGTATGCGGACCCCGCAAGCCTGAGCTCGACCGTCCCGGCCCACTGGCCCTTGTCGAGCTGGACGGTCGGGAAGGTGGAGGCGTAGTCGCCGATGTCCGCGAGCTCCTCCTCGGTCACCTCCTCGGCCAGCGTGACGACGAGGTCGACCTTGACGGCCCCATCCACCGGCGGGCGGTCGAGGCTCGACGCCTCGACGCCGGGAAGTGATCGGAGGGTCTGATTGAACGACTCGAGCGCGGTCTGCACGGACGGGAACGGCCCGGAAGCGCATCCGGCGAGCATCGTCATCATGACGGCCGCAATGAAGACGGGCAGGGTGGAACGCGGCATCGTCAGCACCCTCCTCCGCGTCCTCGATCCAGCACGACGACGATCAGGTTACGCGTCGCTCCCCGGAGGTATCTGAGGACTCCCCCAGAGCGAGCCCCGCCGTGCCCCACCGAGGTTCAACTCGCCGCCGGAGAACCGGCTGCTTCGCCGTCTGCCCTGACCTCACCAGCCCTGCCGACGTGCACCAGGGAACGCCAGACGAGCGCGAGGATGAGGATGCTCGCACCGAACGCGACCCAGATCGTGGTGACGATGCCGAAGCCCTGGCCGATGAGACCCCCTGCGAAGGTGCCGACGGCCATGCCGCCGATCATCCCGAGGAAGTAGACGCTCGAGACCCGTCCGCGCATGCGGCTCGGGACGGCTCGCCCGCGGATGGTGCTCGCGAGCGTCGCCCAGATGACCGTGTACATGCCGAAGACGAACATCGTGAGGCCAGCGACGATGACGTTCGCCGTCGCCGCGAGAACCAGGTGCAGCACCGTCTCGAGCGCGAGACAGGTGCGCATGAGGCTCGTGTAGGAGAAGCGGCGCTCCAGGCGTCCGTAGAGTGCTGTGCCGACGAGCCCACCGAGTGCCGAGACCGCGAGCAGCAGCCCGTAGCCGGCATCGTCCAGTCCGAGACGCTGCTTCGCATAGAGCACGAGCACCCCGTAGGTCATGCCGTACGTGATGTTGAACGCGAACAGGATGATCGCGAGAGTCCGGACCGGCGGGTTCTGCCAGAGCCAGGCGAATCCCCTGGCGATGTCCCGACGCACGCGGGCCACGGAGCGCACCGTCTCGATCGGCCCGGTCGTCGCCGTCGAGACGGGTGGTGAGGTGATCCGGGACACGAGCACCACAGCGAAGAGCAGGGAGACGACGGTCACGCCGTACGGGATCGCATGCCCGACCGCGAAGATGGCACCGCCGATCGCGGGACCGGCGAGCTGGTTCATGACGGTCTGGCTGGCGATGAGTCGCGAGTTCCCGATGCCGAGCTCTTTCGACGGGACGAGGTCGGGCACGATCGAGGTCCAGGCGTTGTCGGTGAAGACCTCCGCCGACCCCACGAGGAACAGCGCGATGTAGAGGATCGGCAGATTGATGGTGTCGGTGAGCACGAGCGCGCCGATGACCGCCAGCATCAGGACGCGACTGAGCGCCCCCGTCACGATGATCGCGACGCGGGGCAGGCGGTCGGCGACCACGCCCGCGAAGAGGCCGAACACGAGCCACGGAAGCTGCTGCACGACCAGGGCCAGCGACACGAGCAGCGGGTCCCTGGTGAGGCTCGCGACGAGCAGGGGGCCCGCCGCGATCAGGATGCCGTCGGCGAGGTTCGAGAACAGTGACGAGGAGAGGAGGAATCGGAAGGGCGTGCCGAGCGGCTTCGGGGACGCCCAGTTGAGCAGGAGTGACATGGGTCGGTTCCAGACGACGAGAACTGACCCCCTCTTCGGTGAGGGGGTCGAGACAGAGCAGGGAAGGTGAGGTGGCGCGCTAGCTGTTCGCGTCGAGCTGCGGGAGTCCGAGGCGAGCGCGTTCTTCGCGCTCGATCTTGTCGGCCATGGCGCGCTCGCGACGATCGCCGGAGAGGATCGAGGTGAGGATCCAGAAGAACGCAGCCCCGATGATCACGGTCGGGATGAGCGACCAGAGCGCGTTGAGGAAGAAGTCCATGATGGAGGGAGTCTACGCGAAGCCGTTCGCGCACCGGCGAGTCTGTGCACATCCGACTCGGTGTCGGCGCATCCGCCTAGGCTGTGCACATGGTCGATCGCTCGAACGTCGAATGCTGGCTCACTGACATGGACGGCGTGCTCGTGCACGAGCAGGCCGCACTCCCCGGTGCTGTCGAGCTGCTCGCGCAGTGGCAGCGGGACGATACCCCGTACCTCGTGCTCACGAACAACTCCATCTTCACGGCGCGCGATCTCGCGGCCCGCCTGCGCTCGAGCGGCATCAACGTCCCGGAAGATCGGCTCTGGACCTCGGCGCTCGCGACGGCGGACTTTCTGCGCCAGCAGCTGCCAGGCGGGTCGGCGTTCGTCATCGGCGAGGCGGGACTGCTCACGGCGCTGCACGACGCGGGCTACATCATGACGGAGACCGACCCCGACTTCGTCGTCGTCGGCGAGACCCGCAACTACTCGTTCGACGCCATCACGAAGGCCATCCGCCTCATCGGCAACGGTGCGCGCTTCATCGTCACGAACCCCGACGCGACCGGCCCGAGCGCCGATGGCCCCATGCCCGCGACGGGTGCCATCGCGGCCCTCATCACGAAGGCGACCGGCCGCGAACCCTACGTGGTCGGCAAGCCGAACCCCATGATGTTCCGGTCTGCGCTCAACAAGATCGGCGCGCACTCCCACAACACGGCCATGATCGGCGACCGGATGGACACCGACATCGTGGCGGGCATGGAAGCGGGACTGCACACCGTGCTGGTGCTCACGGGCATCAGCGATCAGCGCGAGATCGAGCGCTACCCGTTCCGCCCCGACGAGATCATCTCTGGCGTGCACGAACTCGTCCGGCCTGCTGGCGAGAGCTGAGTCGGGCCCGCACGCACGACCCTGATTGCTAGGCGAACTAGCGATCTGCCGCAGCTCGCGTACCATTGGCGCAGTGACTTCCAGCTCCTCCAGCTCAGCAGCCGCTCCCGATACGCCCAAGAAGAAGGGCCCACCGACGATCAAACGGTGGGTCTTCTGGCCCGCCGCGATCATCGTCATCGGCTTCGCGGGCTTCTCGATCCTCGCCCCGACCGCGGCTGACGCCGCGTTCAACGCCGTCCAGTCGTCGATCGTGCGCAACTTCAACTGGTACTACGTGCTCATCGCGGCGTTCTTCGTGATCTTCAGCCTCGTGATGGGCTTCGGCAAGTACGGCGACATCAAGCTCGGCAAGGACGACGACAAGCCCGAGTTCTCGAACCTCAGCTGGCTGTCGCTCCTCTTCGCCGCCGGCATGGGAATCGGGCTCGTCTTCTACGGGGTGAGCGAGCCGCTCAGCCACTTCATCGAACCGAAGCCCGGCGTCTCCGGTACCGAGAGCCAGATCGCCCAGCAGGCCCTCTCGCAGACCTACCTGCACTGGGGCGTGCACGCGTGGTCCATCTACATCGTGCTCGGCCTCGCGCTCGCCTACGCAATCCACCGCCGCGGACGACCGGTCAGCGTGCGCTGGGCGCTGGAGCCGCTCCTCGGCCGTCGGGTTCGCGGAGGGTGGGGCAACCTCATCGACGTCGTCGCGCTGGTCGGCACCATCTTCGGAGTCGCGACCTCGCTCGGCCTCGGCGTGCTGCAGATCGGCTCGGGACTGGAGGCCGCAGGCATCCTCGAGTCCTCCACGACCGCGTCCATCGCCATCATCGCCGTCATCACGGCGTTCGTGCTCTTCTCGGTGCTCTCCGGCGTCGGCAAGGGCATGAAGTGGCTCTCGAACACCAACCTCATGCTCGCCGGCGCACTGCTCGTCTTCATCCTCATCGTCGGACCGACGCAGTTCCTGCTGCGCGACTTCGTGCAGTCGCTCGGCAACTACCTGCAGAACTTCGTCAGCCTCACCTTCTCGACGAGCGCATTCTCCGGCGAGGCGGGCGTCGACTGGCAGTCGGCGTGGACCACGTTCTACTGGGGCTGGTGGATGTCGTGGGCGCCGTTCGTGGGTGTCTTCATCGCCCGCATCTCCCGCGGTCGCACCGTGCGTGAATTCGTGACGGGCGTCATGCTCGTGCCGACCCTCGTGACCTTCCTCTGGTTCTCCGTCCTCGGCGGCACGGCCCTCTACATGCAGCTGAACGGCATCACCGACTTCGTCCAGGGCGACGGCTCGGTCGACGTCGAAGGGGCCCTCTTCCAGATGCTGGCCCAGCTCCCCGGCGGTGCTGTGCTGACCATCGGCGCGATCATCCTCATCGCGATCTTCTTCATCACCTCCGCGGACTCCGGCGCGCTGGTCATGGGCATGCTCGCGACCGGCGGCCAGGCCGAGCCGAAGCACTGGGTGCGCGCGTTCTTCGCGATCATCACCTCGCTGCTCGCGGTCGCACTCCTGCTCGCCGGTGGTTTGAACGCCCTGCAGACGGCCGCGATCAGCATCGCGCTGCCCTTCTCGATCGTCCTGCTCCTGTCCTGCTGGGCGACGGCCCTCGCGTTCGCGCGAGAGAAACGTGCCTACGACCGGGCCAGCCGCGCCGCCCTGGTCGGCCACATCGGCGACTTCTACGGCCTCGAAGTGGACGAGCCCGTCGAGCGTGCACCCGGCAAGATGTTCCCGTGGCTGCGGAAGGCGAACGTCATGAACGTGCCCGTTGCCGGCCCGCAGACGAGCCAGGTCGCGGTCGTGGCGCAGGCTGACGAGCCCAAGAACGGCTGACCGCCGAGCGGCTCGGTCCGAGACAGGCAGGGGCCGGATGCACACGCATCCGGCCCCTGCCTGTCTCACTGCCAGCACCTCACGCCCCGTCCTCCCTCTCCCCGGATGTCAACCCTCAGCGAGCATTGACCGCGAAGCCCCACCCTGGAGTGGATGCAGAAACTCGCCGGCGCCCTCCTCCCCGCGCTCACGCCTTCCCGACTCCTCCACGTGGCCAAGACAGCCGCCGCCGCAACGCTCGCCTGGTACGCCGGACACCTCGTCCCGGGAGAGGCGAACGCCTACGCCTACTACGCTCCCCTCGGCGCACTGGTCGCAAGCGTCCCGACCGTGGCCGGATCCGTGCGATCGAGCGTCCAGGTCGTGGTCGGTGTACTCCTGGGCGTGCTCGCCTCCGGAGCGCTCGTGACCCTCGGCACCCCCGTGGCGCTGGCAGTCCCCGTCGCGGTCGGCGTCGGCACCCTGCTTGCAGGGATTCCGGTCTTCGGAGCGGGCCGCGACTACATTCCCATCGCAGCCCTCTTCGTCTTCGTCGTCGGCGGCGCGAATCCCGACGGATTCTCCATCGGCTACGTCGTGCAGATGGCTGTCGGCGCGGCCATCGGCGTCGGGCTGAACCTCATCGTGCCTCCCGCCACCGGCCGGAAGCAGGCCATGGAGGCGATGAGCGCCCTCAAGACCACGATCGCCGACACCATCCAGCGAGCGACGGAGCTACCAGCCGGCGATGCCCCGGAGGACGACCTCAAGGACTGGCGAAGCTCGCTGCTGCGCCTCGACGGCGAACTCGCCGACGCGAAGACGCTCGTCGCCGAGGTGCAGGAGAACCTCCGTGGCAACGCCAGAGGTCTTCGCGCGAAGTTCGACAGCTCCTCCGTCCAGGCGGAGCTGGACAGCCTCAGCCGCATCACTCGACACATCGCCGAGCTCCAGGATCCGTTCCTCGAAGTGTCCTGGAGCGAGGCGAAGCCCGAGTCCGGGCGTGCGCTGCAGGCCTCGGGAGAGCAGCTCGGGCAGCTGCTGCGCGCCTGGGACCAGAGCGAAGCAGATCTGCGCGCACGCCTCACCGCCGCTTCCTCGGCCCTCGACGACCTGCAGCGGCTGGAGTTCGAGGATCACACGGGGTGGGATCCGCCAGCGCAACGCCGTTCCGTCACGATCTACGCGCTCAGGAAGATCGTCGCCGAGATCGAGTACCGCGTGGAGAGCCAGAAGAGCACGGCCTCCACGGCGTAGGCGCGACCCCCAGTTCCCCGCCCGCGCGCCCCTCGCC
>NZ_PSXZ01000014.1:0-58833 GCF_002931375.1 Pseudoclavibacter sp. RFBJ3
AATATGTTTCCAAAAGGAATCCTTACCCCCTCCAAAGGAAGAGGCACGGGATCAAATTGGCATTTGACATAGTGCACGCTGTTGAGTTCTCAAGAATCGGACGCTTCTCGTTTCCGGCCTATTCGACCATCTCCCGAGAGCAACCTCTCTAACCTACATCAGGTTTGGAACCTTGTCAACTTGGGCTGTGCGAGATTCGCAATTGCCACTGGACATTCCAGTTCCTGATGTTCAGTTTCGTTGTGCTCCTTCAAGCCGATTTCCCGGCCGCTCGGAAGCAACCTGTGTAACTTACCCTCGCGCCGATCCTGGGGTCAAACCAGGCCACACCCCGGGCGTGTCGCGCACCACACGAGTCACTGGCTCGGCCGTTGAGTGCCGAGCAGGAACGCCGAGCCAGCAGACGATGCCCGCATGACGGAGAGCGAGTCAGCCCCGAGAAGACGCATCCGCCCTCACGAGACCGTGGCGCGCAAATGCGTCGAAGATGCCGTTCTCCAGCACCGTTGACGTGACTTCATCCGCGAGCTCCTGCAGCTCAGGAGCAGCGTTGCCCATCGCGACTCCGACGCCGCACACCTCGAACATCTCGACGTCGTTCCAGCTGTCGCCGATGCCGATGGCATCAGCACGGTCGAGTCCGAGGTGCTCGAGCACCTTCTCGATTGCCGCGCCCTTCGTCGTTCCGCGCAACCCGATCTCGCCATCCGAACCACCAGGCAGGGGCATGCTCCCACGCACGATGTGGAACCGCTCGCCGAACTCCTGCCGCGCGCGCTCCACAGCACCGGCTTCCTCGGTGAAGAAGACGGCCTTCGCGATCTCGTCGAGCGGGGCGTCCTCGATCGGCTCTGCAGAAAAGCCGGCCTGCGGCGACGTCTGCGGCTCCGGCTTGTCGGCACGGGCAGCCGCGAGGTGCTCTTGGATTGCAGCTCGAGTACGGGCCGAGGCGTACACCCGCCGGTTGGTCTGCAGGAGGTAGTGGAGCTCGTGCTCCTCGAAGTGGGCGAGCAGCGCGTCGAGCTCTTCCCTCGGCATGGTCTCTCCGTGCACGAGCACGTCACCCACCATGGCGAACGCACCCCCGTTCGTCACGGCACCGTCGAAGCCGATCTCGAGAACCGACTCAGGGATGTGGCCCGCTGCTCGCCCCGTGCACAGGTAGACGAGATGGCCGGCGGCGCGAGCCTCCCGAATCGCTCGAACGGTGGAAGGCGCGATCCGGCGACCGTGGTCGAGGATCGTGCCGTCGACATCGAGGAAGGCGATCTTGGGAGTGGACGAGCGTTCTGGCATGTGACCTCACGATGATTCAGCGGAGAGGGGACTCGGCCACACAAGCCTATGCCGCCCGGAACGCAGAGGTTCCGGACGGAATGCCGAGGAGCGTGCCGGAACGCGACGCACTACGTCGGAATGCGGAAGTGCGGTCTCAATGCAGGAAGGCAACGAGTGCAGAAAGGCACCGGGAATGCAGAAGACGCGGAATGCAGAAGACCCGGCGGCCAGAAGGGCAACCGGGTCTTGATCTGTAGCTGGAGAGAGATTCGAACTCTCGACCTCACGATTATGAGTCGTGCGCTCTCACCAACTGAGCTACCCAGCCATGGGTGTCGAGGATGCTTTCGCACCCACGATCAGAGCCCCGAGTCGGGTTTGAACCGACGACCCCTTCCTTACCATGGAAGTGCTCTACCACTGAGCTATCGGGGCAAGATGCCAATCGAGCTTGTGGCTCGGAATGGCACCAGATGAGGATAGCACCTCACGGAACCCCGTGAGAACACCACCCCCGTGGTGTGCCGCGTGTTACGCGCCGGCGCTTTCGCCGGGCATCGTGACGACGGTGGAAACGTTGTTGAACTGCGTGAGGAACGCGATCGGGTCGATCTTGTTGCCGTCCGCCGTGTGCACCTCGAGGTGCAGGTGAGGGCCAGTCGATGCGCCCGTGTTCCCGACCTTGCCGAGCTCGTCGCCGACCTTGACGACGTCGCCGACCTTGACCCCGATGGAGCCGGTCAGCATGTGACCGTAGACGCTCTCGTAGCTCTGCCCGTTGATGACGTGCTGCACGATGACGTGCACGCCGAGGCCGCCGTTGTCGGTCGGGGTGACGCTCGTGACCGTGCCGCCGGCGATCGCGCCGATCGGCGTGCCCTGCGCAGGTGCGAAGTCGATGCCCATGTGGTTCGTGCTGCCGATGCCGCCGGGCGAGACGCGAGGACCGAAGTCGTCGGTGATGGCGACGCCGACCGGGAAGGGCCACTGGACCGTCGCGGACAGGTCGTTCTTGTAGGTGCCGCGGTCGACGAGGCTCATGAGGTTGGCCGCCGTGGCCGACCCCATGGTCGTGACGGCGTAGGCGTCTTCGCGCTCGACCGTGGTGGCTTCGCCGCCGGCGACCGTGAGGGTCTGGCCGGGGACCGAGGAGACGGCGTCGGCGAGCGCTGCTGAGCTGTCGCCTGCGACCTGGTCTTCCTGCGTGGAGGTGGCGTTCGCGGGCATCGTCGAGACGACGGCGATGGTTGCGGCGAAGCCGAGCGCCGTGACGCCAGCTGCACCGCGGAGGAGCGCGCCGCGCTTCTTGTGCGACTTCTCCGAGTTCTTGACGCGGACGAGTCCGCGACGGCCTGTCTTGCTGTCGACCTCGGGGCGGAGCGCCTCTTCGTTGCGAGCGAAGCTCAGCGGAACCTCGAGCACCGCGACCGAAGCCCGCTCGATGCGTGCCGTCGACTCGGTGTCGTCCGAACGGATCTGGGCAACCTCGGCGATGCTCGGCGTGGAGATGGATGCCGGGGCCGGAGCGGGTGCGGAGACGACCGGAGCAGTCTCGGCCTGGCCGGCCGAGACGATCTTCGGCGCGAGCGCTGCCGTGATGACTGGGGCCGACGCGACGGGAGCCGTCGTGCGCTCCGCCTCACGCCGAGCGCGGCGCGAGCTGAAGGCCTCTGGAGTTGCCGCCGGTGCGATGGTCGCGAGCGATGCGAGACGCTCTGCTTCGCGGAGTTCTCGACGGGTCATGGGCGCCGGCAGAGCCTGCTCCTGGCCCGATGTGAGAAGGGAAGTCAACGATTCATATCCTTACCGCGGTTTATAACGAACTGGTAAATAGTAACGCGCAGGTCACGGAAACTTCAAGGTCTCCAGGGAATCCTACGCGGTCATGGCCGACCGAGGCGACTGCACCCCGGGCCGTCTCGCCCGGAATCACGCGGGAGAGGAGCAGGACGGGACTCACCGGATCTCGTCCGAATTCACCCCGTACCCGGGCGAGCCGAGTTCAGTCTGGGCCGTTACCAACCATGCCGAGCCGTCAGGAGCCACGTGGAAGAGGGAGAGCTACTCGTCCGCCAGGACCGAGACGTAGCGCATCAGCTCCTGCTCCAACCCCGGCCTCGCGGCGATGATCAGCCGACGCCCTTCGCGCCCGAGCCCCTCACCCACGACGACCGCTCCAGCCTCACGGGCGACCAGAGCAGCTCCGGCGTGATCCCAGGAGTTCAGCCCCGACTCGTAGTACGCATCCAGCCGGTTGATCGCGATGTTGCAGAGGTCGAGGGAGGCGGCGCCCACGCGGCGCAGGTCGCGCACGCGTCCGGCCAGCGTCATCCACTGCTCCGCCTGCTGCACCCGGCGCTTGGCGGAGTAGCTGAACCCCGTGCCGACAAGCGCGAGCTCGAGAGGAGGGGCAGCATCCACGTGCAACCGCTCGCCGTTGCACCACGCACCCTGACCTCGCACGGCCGTGAAGGCTTCGCGCCCCTCAGGATTCACGACGGCCGCGGCGAGGGTCGTGAAGCTCGAGGGCTCCGACCCCGGGTCGCCGACGACCACGGCGACGCTCACCGCGTAGTTGGGGTACCCGTATAAGTAGTTGACGGTGCCATCGATGGGGTCGACCACCCAGGTGAGCCCCGTCGTGCTCGCAGACGCATCCGACTCCTCGCCGAAGAACCCGTCGCCGGGGCGCAGCCCCTCGAGACGACGACGGATGTGCGCCTCGGACTCCCTGTCGGAGGCGGTGACGATGTCGACCGACGACGACTTCGTGTCGGCGACGGCCACTCCCTCCCGACGGCGAACAGCGACGAGCTCGGCGGCCTCCGTCGCCACTGTCACCGCGATGTCGAGGAGCCCTCGGAGCTCTTCGGGAGTGAACTGGTCGGCGTCGTGAACGGTCTGAGCATCGTCGAGTTCTGGCACGCCCTGGAGCGTAGCAATGCCTGCCTCCCGTCCCATTTCTGTGTTTATCTTTGCTTCTCTTGTTTTACGTCCGTTTGCCGCGTACGCTCTCCACCAGAACCAACACCCGGATCGCACAGGAGCATCCATGTACGCAACGGAGCGGCACGCGCTCATCCTCGAACGCATCACGCAGCACGGGAAAGTCGCCGTGCGAGAACTCGCGAGCGACCTCGACGTCACCCCCGAGACAATCCGCCGAGATCTCGACCAGCTCGAGCTCGAGAGCCTCGTCAGGCGAGTCCACGGCGGCGCCGTCGGCAACTCCCTCGGCAGCCTCGCCGAGACCGCAGTCGCCGAACGCCAGCCCCTCAACCACGACGCCAAGGTCCGCATCGGCGAAGCCGCAGAGCGGCTCATCCCCCGCGGATTCAACGGATCCATCCTCATCGATGCCGGAACGACGACCGCCGAGATCGCCGCCGCCCTCGTCCGACGCCCCGCCGACGAACTCGCCAAGCTGCAGGTCATCAGCAACTCGCTCCCCATCCTCGCGCTCCTCGCCGCACGCAGCGAACTCACCACGATCGCCATCGGCGGTCGCGTGCGAGGCCTCACCAGCGCCGCCGTCGGCCCCAGTGCCCTCACGCAACTCGCCGCGCTCCGCCCGGACCTCGCCTTCATCGGCACCAACGGCATCAGCGCCGACTTCGGGCTCAGCACCCCGGACCCCGACGAAGCAGCCGTGAAATCCGCCATGTGCCGGGGCGCCAGACGCGTCGTCGTCGCCGTCGACGCCTCCAAGTTCGACCAAGACGCCCTCACCCACATCGCAGCGCTCTCCAGCGTCGATGCACTGGTCACGGACCAGCCCCCGCGAACGGCACTCGCCGCCGCGCTCACCGAGAACGACGTGGAAGCAGTGCTCGCATGATCGTCACCGTCACCGCCAACCCGGCAATCGACAGAACCCTCGCCCTCCCCCACGAGCTCGCTCGTGGGGACGTCCAGCGCCTCACCGGAAGCGAATCGCAGGCAGGCGGCAAGGGCATCAACGTGTCCCGCGCCCTCCGCGCCTCCAAGCTCGACAACCTCGCCGTCTTTCCGGCCTCCGCCGACGACGACTTCACGAACCTCGTCGAAGCCGAAGGCCTGCGGATGCTGCCCGTGCCCATCGAAGGCAGAGTGCGCACCAACTTCGCCATCACCGAGAGCGACGGAACCACCACCAAGCTCAACGAGCCAGGGCCCCACCTCAGCGCAGACGAAGCAGACGCCCTCGTCGCAGCTGTCATCGCAGCATCCCGCGACGCCGAATGGCTTGTCCTCGCAGGCTCGCTGCCACGTGGCCTCGACTCCTCCTTCTACGCAGCCCTCATCGAGGCCGTCCGCGCAGAGCTCGGCGAGGCCGCACCACGCGTCGCCGTCGACAGCTCCGACGCACCACTCAAGGCGCTCCTCGCATCCGGCACCCGCGTGCAGCTCATCAAGCCGAACGCCTTCGAGCTCGCCGAGCTGAGCGGCATCGCCGACGGAGACGCCCTCGAAGCCGACCCGCAGCTCGCCGCCGACGCGGCAGGCTGGGCCCTCGAGAACGGAGCCGACGCCGTCCTCGCCACCCTCGGCGGGGCAGGCGCCATCTACCGCGACGCAGCAACCAGCCTCTTCGCCGCCCCGCCACCCACTCGCGTGCGCAGCACCGTCGGAGCGGGCGACTCGTCGCTCGCCGGCTACCTGCTCGCGAGCGTCACCGGGGCACCCCCCGAACGCGCCCTCGCCCAAGCCGTCGCCCACGGAAGCGCCGCCGCTTCCCTGCCGGGCAGCGGAGTCCCCTCCCCAGAACAGACACGACCGGACCTCGTCCGCATCACCCACCTCGCAAGCAGCACCAAGGAGAACGCATCATGACCACCTACATCACGCCAGGGCTCGTCGCCCTCGACGTCGACCTGGGTGCGGACAAGACCGATGTCATCCGCAACCTGGCCGAACGCGTCGTCTCGCAAGGCCGCGCGACCGACGCAGCAGCGCTCGCCGCCGACGCCCTCGCCCGCGAGGAGCAGGGCGCCACGGGCGTCCCCGGCGGTATCGCCATCCCCCACTGCCGCTCCGGCGCCGTCACCGAGGCCACCCTCGCCATGTCGCGCCTCACGCCAGGCGTCGACTTCGGCGCTCACGACGGCCCGAGCGACCTCGTCTTCTTCATCGCGGCCCCCGACGGCGCCCACGACGAGCACCTCCAGATGCTGTCCAAGCTCGCCCGCTCCCTCATGGTCCCCGAGTTCAACGACTCGCTGCGCGCCGCGACCACCCCGGAAGAGATCGTCGCGATCGTCGAGAAGGCTCTCGAGCCGGAGGAAGAGAAGCCAGCAGCGGCAGCCGCACAGGCAGCCCCCGCCGCGGGCGGCGCATCCACCGGCCCCGTCATCGTCGCCGTCACCTCCTGCGCCACCGGCATCGCCCACACCTTCATGTCCGCGGATGCGCTCACGGCGAAGGCCAAGGAGATGGGCATCGAGTTCTACGTCGAGCCGCAGGGTTCCTCGAAGGTCACGCCGCTCGACCCCGCCATCATCAAGCGCGCCGACGCCGTCATCTTCGCCAACGACGTCGACGTGCGCGACCGGGGCCGATTCGCCGGCAAGCCCGTCGTGCAGTCGCCCGTGAAGCGCGGCATCGACCACCCAGACGAGCTGCTCAACGAGGCCGTCGCCGCCGCCAAGGACCCGAACGCGAAGCGCGTCCCCGCAGCGGACTCCAGCGAAGCCTCCCAGAACACCGCAAACGAGAGCGTCGGCGCCCGCATCAAGCGCTGGCTGCTGACCGGCGTCAGCTACATGATCCCGTTCGTCGCAGGTGGTGGCCTCCTCATCGCCCTCGGATTCCTCCTCGGCGGCTACGACATCGTCAGCGATGGCCGCAACACGGACATCATCCTGCAGAACTCCCTCTTCAACCTGCCCCCGGACGAGGCAACCCGCTCGGGCCTCCTCGTCTACCTCGGCGCCGTCGCATCCGCCATCGGGCAGGCCTCGATGGGCTTCCTCGTGCCAGCCCTCGCCGGCTACATCGCCTACGCCATCGCAGACCGGCCGGGTATCGCACCCGGATTCGTCGCCGGTGCCGTCGCAGGCATCATGGGCGCCGGCTTCATCGGCGGCATCGTCGGTGGCCTCATCGCAGGTGGCGCGGCCTACTGGATCGGCTCGTGGAACGTACCGCGATGGATGCGCGGCCTCATGCCCGTCGTCATCATCCCGCTGATCGCCTCCATCATCGCCTCCGGACTCATGGTCATCCTTCTCGGCGGACCCATCGCAGCCCTCACCAACGGCCTCAACAGCTGGCTCACGGGCCTCACCGGCGCAAGCGCGGTTCTCCTCGGCATCATCCTCGGCACCATGATGTGCTTCGACCTCGGAGGCCCCGTCAACAAGGTCGCCTACGCATTCGCCGTCGCAGGCCTCGGTGCGGGTTCGTTCGACAACCAGGCACCGTGGATGATCATGGCAACCGTCATGGCAGCCGGTATGGTCCCGCCGCTCGCCATGGCACTCGCGACTTCCATCGCGCCCCGCCTCTTCTCCCCCGTGGAGAAGGAGAACGGTCGCGCGGCCTGGCTGCTCGGTGCCGCCTTCGTCTCCGAAGGCGCCATCCCGTTCGCCGCAGCCGACCCGCTGCGCGTGATCCCCGCCAGCATGCTCGGCGGCGCGGCAACCGGCGCCATCACCATGGCCATGGGCGTCACCTCGCAGGCACCCCACGGCGGAATCTTCGTGTTCTTCGCCATCGGCAACCTGCTCTGGTTCGTCCTCGCCATCATCATCGGCATGGTCATCTCGGCGCTCACCGTCGTCGCCCTCAAGAAGTGGGTGCGCAAGGCGCCGGTCGACGCCGACGTGCCGGCCGCCGCATCGCTCCAGGGCGAGATGGCGCACTAGTCCACGACCGCCGGGTGCGGAGGCCAACGCCTCCGCGCCAGGCCCGCACGACTTCTCGGGATGGGTTTCTCGCTTCGGGATGGGTAGCTTCCCATCCCGAAGCGCGAAACCCATCCCGAGAGTCGTTGGTCACGAGGCCGGGCCCGCATCCACTGTCACGTGGATGCGGGCCCGGCCTGTCTCTGCTCGGAGCTCGGCGGTCAGCTCTCCCTGGTGTGCGGTTGCGCGTCACGCCCGTCGACCTGCGCGTCGATGGCGGCCTCGTCGGCTTCGCTTCCAATCGGCGTCCGGTCGATGTCGGGGATTCCGTCCTCGTTCATGTCGTCGTTGCGAGCGCGCTTCGCGTCGTGGCGCAGGGTGATCGCAGCCAGCACTGCCGCGAGGAGGCTGCCGCCGAGCACCGCGAGCTTCGCAGCCGCCGTGTGCTCCGAGTCGGGGAACGACAGCTCGGCGATGAGCAGGGAGACCGTGAAGCCGATTCCGGTGAGGAAGCCCACTGGGAGCAGGTCCCTGACGCCGATCGCGTCGGGGAGGCGGAGCGGTGTGAGCTTCACGACGAGTGCGGTCATGCCGAGCACGCCGATGAGCTTTCCGAGCACGAGCGCCGCTGCGATCGCGACGAACACGGGCTGGGAGAGCACCGCCCCGAGCCCATCTCCATCCACGATGTTCACTCCGGCGGCGAAGAACGCGAAGACGGGCAGTGCGAATCCCGAGGAGAACGGGCCGATCTTGTCGCCGAACCGGTGCGTGCGCGAATCGGCTTCACCGTGGATCTTTTTGGACGGCACGCAGAAGCCCAGGAGCACTCCCGCGATGGTCGCGTGCACGCCTGCCTCGTGCATGAGCACCCAGGCGACGAGGGCGATCGGCAGCAGCAGCCACCAGGAAGGCCGCTTGGAGCGGACGACCAGCAGGAAGACGGCGACGGCGACGAGCGATCCGAGCAGCGCGAGCAGGTTGATGCCCGCCGTGTAGAAGATGGCGATGATGACGATCGCAAGCAGGTCGTCGACGACGGCGAGCGTCAACAGGAAGGTGCGCACTCCGCGTGGAAGCCCTCGCCCGAAGATGGCGAGGACTCCGAGCGCGAAGGCGATGTCCGTCGCCGTCGGGATCGCCCAGCCGTGGAGCGCCGAGGTGTCACCGAGGACGGACACCGCGATCACGTAGAAGATGGCCGGCATCGCCATTCCCGCGACAGCGCCGAGAACGGGGACAGCTGCTTCCTTCGGCTTGCGGAGACTGCCCGAGACGAACTCGTGCTTCAGCTCCACGCCCACGGTGAAGAAGAAGACCGCGAGCAGGCCGTCGGCCGCCCACGTGGCGAGCGACAGGTCGAGGTGGATGGCGGCGGGCCCGATCGTGATCGCGCTGAGCGCCTCGTAGCCGCCGCGCCACGGCGAGTTGGCCCAGATGAGGGCGATTGCAGCGGCGAAGAGGAGAAGCGCTCCCCCAGTGGTCTCGCGCATGATCCACGCGTTCAGTCGCGCGAAGCCTGTCGGTCGTGTGGCAGGTGCAGTCATGGTTCTCCTGACGTCTGAGACCGGCCGGCGAATCCCGACTCGGCCGCCGACCAGACTTCCCGGCACACCGAGAGTAGATCCTACCGCCAAGCGCTGCCCGCCGAAGCGCCGCTCCGGAACACCTCGCCGGAATCGCTGCCAGCCGAAGTGCCGCTCCGAAGGCTGCGTGGAGGGCACTTCGGCGGGGAGTGATCGCCCTGGCGGGGCAGTCGCCGCGGCTAGAGGCCGCGCGTGAGGACCTCGTCGAGCGTCGCCACGAACCTGTCCGCGCTCTCCTTCGTGAAGCAGAGCGGGGGCTTCACCTTGAGCACGTTCCCGCGGTCGCCCGTTGGCTGCACGATGACGCCGAGCGCGAGCATCCGGTCGCAGAGCGCCTGCGTCTCGGACGTGGCGGGCTCGAGGGTCTCGCGGTCGCGCACGAGCTCGATGCCCTGGTAGAGCCCCCGCCCGTGCAGCGCGCCGATGAGCGGCTGCCGTTCGGCGAGCGCCACCAGCTGCTCCCGGAGGTAGCCGCCGACCTCGTGCGCGTTCTCCTGCAGGCGGTCGTCGCGCATGATGTCGAGCACGGTCACGCCGAGCTTCGCGCTCAGCGTCGAACCGCCGGCCGACGAGAAGAAGGTGCCCTGGTCGGCGAGGGCCTGCGCGATCTCGGAGCGCGTGATGACGGCACCGAGCGGATGCCCGTTGCCCATGGCCTTCGCGACGGTCACGACGTCGGGAACGATCGGATCGCCGCCCGGCCCCGCGTGCTGCTCGAAGCCCCAGAACACGTCGCCCTGGCGTCCGTAGCCGACCTGGACCTCGTCGGCGATGACGGCGCCCCCGCCGGCGCGTACGGCGTCGTAGACCGCGGCGAGGTAGCCGGCGGGCACCTCGATGGCGCCAGCGTTGCCGTTGCGGGGCTCGGCGATGAACGTGCCGATGGGGGTGCCGGCCTTGGCGAGGCGCTCGATCTCGGCGATCGCGTCGGCCGCATAGCGCTCGCCGGCGTCCGCTCCGCGGTGGGTGCCGCGGTACGCGTTCGGGGCGTCGAAGGCGTGCACCCAGGGGGCGCGGAGCTCGGCGGCGAGGGGGTTGTCGGAGGTGGAAGTCGAGACCGCATCCGAAGCGTAGGACCAGCCGTGGTACGACTCCTCGACGCAGGCCACGTCGTCGCGGCCCGTGTAGGCCTTCGTCAGCCGCAGCGCGAGGTCGACGGCCTCGGTGCCGCTGTTGACGAGCAGCACGGTGTCGAAGCTGTCCGGGAGCGTCTCGAGGAGGCGCTCGCTGAACTCGGCGACCGACGCGTAGTTGAACCGCGAGTTGGTGTTGAGCATGCGCCACTGCTGGGCCACCGTGTCGGCGAGCACGGGGTGCCCGTGACCGAGCGCCGTCACGTTGTTGACCATGTCGAGGTAGTGGCGGCCGTCGGTGTCGATGAGCATCTCGCGCCAGCCGCGCTCGATCTGCGGCGGATGCGCGTAGTAGTGGCCCTGCAGCGGCGCGTAGGCGTCGAGTCGCGCGCGGAGCGTCTCGTCGGCCCCGGCCCCGGCTGCGCCGACGCTGCTCGGAGCGAGCCCGATGAGTTCGCTCGGGTCGCCGAGGACGGCGAGCCAGGCCGGGAACTCCTCGGCCGTCACGAAGCGTGGCAGGGGCGCGGCAGCGGCATCCAGAGCGGAGACCTCGCCCGCCTGGAGCGTGACCTGCGCCCAGCCCGCGATCTCGGCGAACGGCTCGCCGGACTCGAGTCGAGTGGGCGCGGAGGCGCTCTCGCCGACCAGTGCTCTCGCTTCCGTGAGCCCGCGGGCTCCCGCGATGACGATGGTGCGCGCGCCGTCGGAGATGGTGACGTGGCCCTCCGCCGCGGAGACAAGACCGCTGAAGGGCGCCGTGAGCGCGAGGTCGCTCGCGCTGTACAGCTCCACCCCGGCCGCGACGTTGACGGGCGCATCGTGGGAGACGCCGAGCGAGCGCGTGAGGCGGGCTTCCCCGAAGCGGGTCGCTGCGACTCCGCCGCTGCGGGCGGCGAGCAGGAGCAGCTGCGCTTCCGCCTCGGCTCCTTCTTCCCCGAGCCAGGAGCCGTCGCGCAGCGCCGTGCTCGTGTGGTCGAGGGTGATGACGCGCGCGCGGCGGGCGAGGTCCGCGTCGAGGAGCGCGGCGCCGCCGTCAGGCGAGGAGATGGGGCCGGCTGCGGCCTCGCGGCCGAGGGCGCGGCGGATGGCGGCCGTCGCGACCCGCGCATCCAGGGCCGCAGGGACGGCGAAGATCGTCCATTCCCGTTCGAGGGCTGCCTCGGCGTAGTCGTTGCCCTCGTCGATGGAGACCTGCTGCAGCCCGCTGACGACGAGCGTCGCTCCGCGGAGCACGATGAGCGGCCAGAGCGCGTCGATCTCGGCGTCGGTGAGGGGCACGACCGCGTCGAACGCGCGGATGAGCGGCAGCACAGCGAGTGGTCGCGCGGGGTCGTGGTGGAACACGGCCGTGCAGGCCACGGCCAGCTCGGCGACGCGCCATCCGGTGCCGACATCGCCGAAGTCGATGATGCCGGAGAGCTCGGGGCGGCCGAGCACGCCGGAGGTCGCGACGAGGTTGTCGTCGGTGAGATCGCCGTGGATGGCCTGCAGGGGCAGCTCGTCCTTCAGCGGCGCCAGCGCCGCGGCGGTCGCCTCGAGCGCGGCGAGGACAAGCGCCTGCCGCTCGGGGTCGGTCACGTGGCCGATGAGTTCGTCGACGAGCCGCTCGCCGACACGAAGGTCCCACTGGAGCTCGCGGTCGAGGCCGGGATGCTCGAAGCCGTCGAGCGCCTGGACGACCTGGCCGACCAGCGTGCCCATGGCTGCGATGGTCGCCGCCGAGAAGTGCTCGAAGTCGATGAGCGGCGTCCCGTCGACGAAGGTCAGGAGGCGGATGCTGTGGGGAGCACCGTCGACGTCAGCCGTCTCGATGTCGAGGCCGGCGAGGCTGGCGACGGGGGCTGGCGACGGGTGGCCCGCGGCGTGCATGCGCCGCATGGCCTCGTTCTGCGCCTCGATCTCGTCGCGGCGCACCGCTCTGTTGCTGACCTTGAAGAGCACCCGACGGCCGGCCGGCTGCGCGGGCGAGGCGGGCTCGGTGAAGAGGAAGTTGCGGTCTTGCTGACTGCCGAGCTCGCGCACCTCGCCGGAGACCCCGTAGAGCTCAGCTGCGAGGCGCCGAACCTCGTCGATGGCGATGTTCGGGCGCGGCAGGCCCTCAGAGAACGATGAAGGACCTACGTGGGATTCGAGCATGGCTACTCCTCTTCGAGTCGGCGACCGGCGAGCGGTCGGATCAGTGCAGTGCGAGTGGATGGATGCGGGCGCCGCCGCGCGTGACGGAGGTCTTCACCGCGCCAGGCCGCGCACGAGTGCGGCGAGCCCGAGCTCGAAGGCCGGGCCGGCGACGGGGTCGTCGAGCCCCTCCTTGGTCACGCGCGCGACGGCGGAGGCGAAGGCGGGCACCTCGGTCTCCTGACCGCTCGGGTCGAAGAGCACGCTCGGGCCAGACATGTCGAGCACCGAGCCGAGGATGAACGACTCGTAGGCCGTGAGCATCCGCACGATCTCCTCCTCGGGCCAGCCCGCGGCGAGCGCGCCCTTCGTGAAGCTCTCGTGCACGCGGAGTATCGCGGGAGAGCGCACCTGCGACGACATGAGAAGGGGAATGCTGCGCGGATGCGCGGCGAACGCGTCGCGGTAGGAGTGCGCCCAGACGAGGACGGCGTCCTCCCACGGCAGCCGGTCGAACGCCTCGCCGTCGATGCGGCCGCAGATGCGCGTGCGCACCTCCTCGATGAGCTCGAGGCGCGAGCCGATGTGGTTGTAGAGCGACGAGGGGGCGACGCCGAAGTGCGACGCGATGCGGCGCATGCTCACTGCCTCGGAGCCTTCCCGGTCGATGAGGCGCACGGCAGCGTCGACGATGCCGTCTCTCGTCAGGATGCTCGTTGTGGGTCGCCCCATGTCTCCGCCTTTCGCTGCGTCGAGGCTCAGCGGCCTGTTCCGGGGCCCGTCTCGGCCGCACGCGTGAAGAGCGTGTTACGGCTTCGTTTCGAGGCCCGGATCCTGCGCATTCTCACTCTAGCGTCATGAAAACGAACGGTGTACGTTTACGTCACTCGTTCAACGGAGAAGGAGACCGATGCCTCACATCGAATTCACTGGCGGCACGATAGGCGTCCCCCACGGGGAGCCCGACGTGACGACTCTCGTCGTGCACGACGGCACGATCGTCACAGCGAACGGTGCGTCAGCTGCCGGGCGCACCGAGCAGATCGACCTCGCCGGCGGGTACCTCGGCCCCGCATTCGGAGACGGCCACGCGCATCCGCTCTTCGCCGGACTCGAGCTCCAGGGGCCGCAGATCCGCGGAGCCGCAAGCGTCGCCGACATCGTCGACAGCGTGCGGCTCTGGGCGGATGCGCACCCCGAGGCCACCTGGATCGTCGGCGGCAGCTACGACTCGACGCTCGCCCCACTCGGCCGCTTCGACGCGGCCTGGCTGGATGCCGCGCTGCCCGACCGCCCCGTCGTGCTGCGCTCCTGGGACTACCACTCCGCGTGGTGCAACACGGCGGCCCTCGAGGCGGCGGGCATCACGGCCGACACGGTCGACCCCGAAGACGGGGTCTTCGTGCGCCGGGAGGACGGCACCCCGCTTGGTACGCTCCTCGAGTCCGGGGCTGTCGAGCGTGTCCTCGGCCACGCCCCGCGGCGCCCCGTGACCGACGGAGTCGAGGCGCTGCGCGCATCCACCGCGGTCCTCGCCTCCCTCGGCATCACCTGGGTGCAGGAGGCGTGGGTCGAGCCGGCGGACATCGAGGTGTGGGTCACCGCCGCCGAGGCGGGCGCGCTCTGTGTCGACGCGGACCTCGCACAGCGCGCCGACCCGAAGGCGTGGCCGCAGCAGCGGATGCTCCTCCGCGAGCGCCGCACCCGCATCGAAGCGGCGCCCGGGCTCACGGCGCAGACCGTCAAGTTCTTCCTCGACGGCATCATCGAGAACCACACCGCGCACCTGCTCGAGGACTACGCCGATGCATGCACGCGCGGACTCCCCGTGTGGCACGACGGCGAGCTGCAGCAGGCGGCGCTCGACGCGCACGAGCTCGGCTTCGACCTGCACCTGCACGCGATCGGCGACGCCGGCGTGCGTTCGGCCCTCGACGCGGCGCGGCGCATCCGCGAGCGCCCGGACGGCGCCGACCGGCGCATCACGATCGCCCACGTCCAGCTGCTCGACGACAGCGACCTCGACCGTTTCACCCAGCTCGACGTGACCGCCTGCTTCCAGCCGCTGTGGGCCACCGCCGACGAGGTCATGGTGCAGCTCACCCTGCCGCTGCTCGGCCCGGGGCGGGAGCTGCACTACCGGATGCGGTCGCTGCTCGAGAGCGGTGCCCGCCTGAGCTTCGGCAGCGACTGGCCCGTCACGAGCCCGGACGTGCTCGCGGGCATCCGCACCGCCGTGACGCGGCAGAACCCGGACGGCACACCGCTCGGCGGGTGGCATCCCGCCGAACGGATCTCCGTCAACGCGGCCCTCGAAGCCGCGACGTCGGCCGTCGCCTACCAGGCGAGGGCCGAGACGACGCGGGGCACCCTCGCCCCTGGCTCCCGCGCCGACCTCGTCTGGCTCTCCGCAGACCCGCGCGACGTCGCCCCTGAGCAGCTCGGCGACATCACGGTGCTCGGCACCTGGCGCAACGGGCAGCGCACCTTCTGACCTCCTCGATCGACCCCTCACACCAAGGAACCCCATGACCGCGAACTCAGCCCCGCACTCCCAGGGCGTCACCCTGAAACGCGCCCTCGGCATCCCGGCGCTCATCATCTTCGGCCTGGCCTACATGGTCCCGCTCACGGTCTTCACGACGTACGGGCAGGTGACGAGCATCACCGAGGGGCACCTGCCCGCGGCGTACCTCATCACCCTCATTGCGATGCTGCTCACGGCGTGCAGCTACGCCGTGCTCGTGCGCGAGATCCCCCGCGCGGGCAGCGCGTACACGTATGCCCGGAAGGCGTTCGGCGGGCACGTCGGGTTCCTGACGGGGTGGACGCTCATGCTCGACTACCTCTTCCTCCCCCTCATCAACTACCTCCTCATCGGCATCTACCTGAACGCGCAGTTCACGGCGGTCCCGATCTGGGTGTTCACGCTCGCGTCGATCCTCATCGTGACGGCGCTCAACATCGTGGGCATCTCGATCGTGAAGAACGCGAACCTGTTCCTCGTCGGGGTGCAGCTCGTGTTCGTCGCCGTGTTCCTGGTCGTCGCGGTCGCCTACGCGGCGAACAACCCTGGCGCTTCTCTACTGCAGCCGCTCTACGACACGGGGATGAGCATCCCTGCCCTCGCGAGCGGTGCCGCGGTCATCGCCCTGTCGTTCCTTGGCTTCGATGCCATCTCGACGATGTCGGAGGAGGCGAAGGATGCGCGGCGCACGGTGCCGCGCGCGATCCTCATCACGACGGTGCTCGGCGGGCTCATCTTCACGGCCGTCGCCTACGCGGGCCACATCATCCAGCCGGCCTGGCAGGACATGGCCGACCCGGATGCCGCGGCCGTCGAGATCATGCGCATCGCGGCGGGCCAGTGGCTGGAGATCTTCTTCCTCGTCGCCTACATCGCAGGCTGTGTGGCCGCGGCCATGGCGTCGCAGGTGAGCGTCTCCCGCATCCTGTACGCCATGGGCCGCGACGGGGTGCTGCCGAAGAGGCTGTTCGGAGCGTTCAGCGAGCGCTTCCGCACGCCCATCGGCGCGACGCTCTTCGTCGCCGTCGTCTCGCTGCTGGCGCTCGTCGTCGACCTTGCGACCATCGCGTCGCTCATCAGCTTCGGCGCGCTGGCCGCGTTCTCCCTCGTCAACCTGTCGGTCGTGAAGTTCTTCCTCTTCGACCGCAAGGAGCGCGGCGGCAAGGCGGTGCTCGTCTACGGGGTGCTGCCCATACTGGGCTTCGCGATGACGGTCTGGCTCTGGACGAGCCTCTCGGGCCTCGCCCTCGTCGTCGGCCTCAGCTGGTTCGCGATCGGGCTCGTCTACCTCGCGTTCCTCACGCGAGGGTTCCGTCGCCAGCCGCCCGAGATCGACTTCGAGGCTGAGAACGCGGCACTGGATGCGGAGCACACGATGACGACGCGCGCCCCGATCGCGTAGACGGGCCGCTGCGGCGGTGGGGCGCGAGGCTCGCGAGGAGCTCCGCGCCCGACCGTCTACGCCAGTTCTTCCGCGAGCTTCCTGGCTCCGCGGACCGCGATGGCGACGCTCATGAGGGTGGGGTTCATGGTCGTCGCGGTCGGGATGAGGGCGTTGCCTCCGACGTAGAGGTTGTCGATGCCCCAGACGCGCGAGTACGGGTCGGCGACGGTGGTGCCGTCGTCGTTCGCCCCGGCGCGCATCGTGCCCTGGTAGTGCAGGCTCGAGCCGTTGGGGAGGAGGCGCGGCTCGGCGATGAACGTGCCGAGCGCCTCCCCGGCCCGGCGCAGGTGCGCCTCGCCGTCTGCGATCTCCGCCTTCTCGACGTCGGTGAGCGCGTACTCGACGGTCATGTTGGGGAAGCCGCGGTAGTCGAGCTCGTCGTCGTGGAACGTGATGCCGTCTTCGACGCGCGGGTGCTTGCGCATGCCGTACCCCATGTTGACGTAGCCCCAGCGGTTGCCGGCATGGGGGTGCGCGGGGTCGAGCGGGAATGGTGGGTTCTCGGCGTACATGACCTGCAGGGAGAAGGGGTGGTCTGGCTCGGAGAAGGGGATGCGGTTGACGGCACCGACGGGATCGGCCGGGTTGAGGGCGCGGCGGGCGAGCTCCTCCTCGAGGTCGGCGTCGGTGGCGAAGCGGCTCATGCCGGCGGGGTCGAGGGCGACGGTCGAGATGACGACGGGGTGCTCGGTGAGGTAGCGGCCGAGAGCTGCCGGGCGGATGCCGGATGCCCAGAGGAGCTGCGGGGAGCGGAACGCGTCGGCCGCGACGACCACGGCGTCCGAGGGGAAGAAGCTCGTCGCTCCGGTGCGGAGGTCTTCGACGGTGACGCCCGTGACGCGGGCGTCGGCTCCATCGCCGTCGCGCTCGACGCGGCGCACGAGGTGGAGGTCGCGCAGCTCGAAGCGCTCGGCGAGAGGGTTGCCCGCTTCGACGAGCGGCCCGAAGACGACGTCGGCGCCGGCCCAGCGGACGGTGCCGTCGGGCTGCGCGTCTCCCGCCACGGGGAGCGTGCCCGGGCCGAAGCCATCCGGCAGCTCGGCGGCGAACTCCTCGGAGAGGATCGAGCGGATGGCACCGCCGACGCCGGAGTCGGCGAACGCGGCGGACTGCACGTGCAGCAGCCGCTCTGCGTTCGCGAGCAGATCATCCCACTCGTCGCTCTCGATGAAGTCGACGCGTTCGCTGAACTCGGGGGCCGGGGTCGCGCAGGTCCAGTGCGCGCCCATGCCGCCGACGTTGGTCGACGCGGCCGCCGCGGGGAACGTGTCCGTGTGGGCCGACCCCTCGCCGCCGAAGTCGAGGAGGTGCGTGCCCTGGCGAGCCGTGAACATGCCCTCCACTACGGCCGATTTCGGGATGCCGAGCGAGTCGCGGAAGTCGCCGGCCTGCGGCCCCTGCGACCGCTCGCGGGCGCGCTCCTTCTCGTCGGGGTCGGCGATGTTGCGCACGCTCTCGCCCGGGATGTCGGTGAGCTGTGGGCCCGCCTCGAACATGGTGACGCGCACGTCCGGGTTCTGCTCGAGGAGGGTCCGCGCGTAGGCGGCCCCGATGGGTCCGCTGCCGACGATCGCGACGACTGGATTGGTGGTCATGTGCTTCCTCCTTGGAAGAGCGGCTGGTGAGTGGATTCGGCGGACGCGGTCAGGCGCGCGACGCCGGGAGGCTCTGCGGTTCGACGACGGGGATGCTCCCCGTCTCGTTGGACAGGCGACCGGGCGGCAGCAGCAGCGCCGCGACGAAGCCGACGGCGTAGGCGATCGAGAGGCCGATGAAGATGGGCGCGAACACGTCGCGGTAGATCTCCGCGACGGTCGCCTGGAAGGCGGGGTCGCTCGCGTGCACGAGCTGCGGGGTGAGGTTGGCGGCGTCGAAGCCGATGGGGAGCAGCGCCGCGACACCCGCGCCGATGACGCCGCCGATGATGGCGGTCGTCACGGTGGAGCCGACCTGGCGGACGATGTTGACGCTCGCGGTGACGGCGCCCGTCGCGTTCTTGGGGGCGGCGCTCTGCACGACGGCGACGATGAGGCTCATGAAGGAGCCCGTGCCGAGGCCGACGCCGAACATGACGACCATGGGCGCCCAGAGCGGAAGCCCGACGGGGAGCGTGGCCATGATGAGCAGGCCCACGGCGCCGAGGGCGGTGCCGACGACGGGGTAGACGCGGTAGCGACCCGATCGGCTGGCGAGGAAGCCCGTGAGGAGGTTGCTCACGAGCATCCCCATGACGGTCGCGATGGGCACGAGCCCGGAGACGGTCGCCGTTGTGCTGTAGGCCATCTGCACGTAGGTGGGCAGGTAGGCGGTGATGGAGAAGAGGCCGACGCCGATGATGGCGGAGAGTGCCGTGCCTGCCGCGACGGTGCGGTTCTTGAAGATGTGCAGGGGCACGACCGGGTTCTCGGCGCGCACCTCCGCCCAGAAGAAGAGCGCGAACGATGCCAGGGCGACACCGAACGCCGAGAGCGCCGACGTGAGGAGCTCGGCGTCGGAGACCCAGCTCACGCCGAGCACGAGCGCGACGAGCGCGATCGTGAAGGCGAGCGAGCCGAGCACGTCGAAGCGCGGGGCGGACGTGCGCGGGATGCTCGGGATCGCGACGAGCGCGAAGATCAGCGCGGCGACGCCGACGGGGAGGTTCACCCAGAACACCCACTGCCAGCCCCAGTTGTCGGCGATGAGGCCGCCGAGCAACGGGCCGATGAGGATGGCGACAGGGAACGCGGCTCCGATGACGGCCATGTACTTGGGCCGAGCCCTCGGGCTCGTGACCTGGGCGATGATCGTCTGCGACATGAGCTGCAGGCCCGCCGAGCTCATCCCCTGGAAGACGCGGGCGACGATGAGCAGGCCCATGTTCGGCGCGAAACCGCAGGCGAGCGAGGCGAGCAGGAAGAGCACGAGGGAGGTCAGGAACACCGCTCGGGGGCCGACGATGTCGCCGAGCTTGCCGAGCACGGGCAGGAGGACGGTGCTCGCGAGCGTGTAGCTGACGACGACCCAGCCCATCTGCTCGAGCGCGCCGAGGTCGCCGGCGATGGTCGCGAGCGAGGTCGACACGACCGTGTGGTCGAGCGCGCCCAGGAAGGAGACGGTGAGGAGGGAAGCAACAAGAAGGCGGAGTCTCGCCGGTGAGAGTGGCATAAAAGGGCCCGAACGATCGGACGATCTACGCGACATGGTGTGCCTCCGGTCGCTGCGTCGCGGCCGGTGACGGGTTCGTGGAACCCCTGCGTCGAGGTCAGCCTACCGAGGCTTATGTCTAAAATCAACTAAAGAATGTCCGCGAGCGGCAATTGCAGCGGTCACGCCGACGCGCACCCGTGTTCAATCCGCCGACTCAGTTCGAGATCTTCAAGCAAGCAGGACAGCTCATCGGGAGAGTCGGATGCACGCGGCGCCTCGATGGCACACCGCAGCTCCCGACGGGCACCGCCCTCGAACGCCTCCCGCACGCCCCGCTCCTCCTCCGCGGAGCGACTCGTTAGGCGTGCGACCCCAGCCCCAGGATCGATGGCGACCTCGACCTCGACCGCGCCGAGCGCCGAGACTCGCAGCCACGGCGCCCCCGCGGCCGGGAGCCAGGAGAAGAGGACGGGGATGCCGTCGTGCGATTCGAGCAGAAGGGACACGGTCGGGCCACTCTCGTTCTCCGGAAACACGGATCCCAGCCCGAGCTCGCCCCCACCGGTCAGCACACGCGCCCAGCCGAGCGCGTCCCGCAGCACCCCGCTCGAGGATGGACCACCGGCCTCGACCGTGACGAGGACAGCCTTCGACCCGGACGGGGCCACGAGCGCCCGAGCCGCTTCCACCAGATCCCTCGGGAGGAAGCAGCGCGCGGCCAGAACGTGCGCGCCACCTGCTGGCAGCCGATCGCGGCGACCGGCGTCGGGCACGACGGCCTCGTCGACGACCACGCCCCGGGCGCCGTCGGCCAGCGCCGCCTCGACCGCGCACAGCCAGCCCCCGGAACCGCGAGCGTCGATCACGACGACCGCGCCGGTCGCGCTCGAGGAGAGCTGCGCACTCAGCGGCAGCTCGGCAACCGCGACGCGATAGGGCGCGAGCCGGTCACCGTCCGCCCCTCGCGCGCCCGGCGCACTCGACACCAGGACCGGAATTCGAAGACTCACGACGAAGCTCCCTCGATGTGGGCGGCGACTGCCTCGGCGAGCACGATGGCGTAGCGCGTGTCCTCGAGCTGCTCCTCGTACTCGAGCGGCGCCTCCCCCGAGAGCAGCTCGGCAAGCGCCAGCCATTCCGCCTCGTAGCCGTCGAGGTGCGACCTCGGGGGCACCATGACGCCACCCTCCGACCCGCGAACGACGACACTCGCCGCGCCGTCGTGCACAAACGCCGGCGGGAAGTCGACGTCGACGCGCGACTCCCCCGCCGAGACCGTGAGGCGCCAGCGAGCATCCGCCCCTTCTGCGCGCATGACGGCACCGAGCTGCACCCGGGCGCAACCAGCCCGGTACCCGACTGCGTAGCCGAGCGGTGCGACGAAGCGAGCGAAGTCGACGCCATCGAATCCCGGCACGAGGTCGCGGATGGCGGGCAGGTCATGCACCGCGAGGCCGGAGACGAGCTGCCGCACGATGCCGGCCTGCACGTGTGCGGGCAGTCCAGATGGGGGATGACGCACGGGAGCCCCGGCACCCTCGGCGAACTCGGTGACGAGCCGGTGGTACCGCCCGTTCGGCGGGAGCGACAGCGTGACCCGCACGCTGTCGACGGGAGCCCGCAGCTCGCCGATGAGTCGTCGCGCCTGCACCCAGCCGGGGTCATAGAGGTGGTTGGTGCCGATGAGCAGCGCCACTCCCCGATCCCGGCAGGCGACGACCAGTGCTTCCGCCTCGGCGACGGTCGTCGCGAGCGGCTTCTCGCACAGAATGCCCGCGACCCCCGCATCGAGCGCGGCCCGCACGTGGCTCGCGTGGTCGGCGGGTGGGGAGCAGATCAAGGCGAGCTGCACCCGCTCGTCCTGGAACACCTCGCCGATGCCGGAGCTGCTGCGCGCGCCGATGCGCCGAGCGAGCTCCTCCGCACGGCCGCTCCCGGAGTCCGCGATGTGCACGACCCGGAACAGTTCGGGGAAACGCGCGAGCGTGGGGAGGTGGAGCGCGGAGACGCCCGGCCCGGCCCCGATGACGCCGACTGACCACATGCGACCACTTCCTCGTGCGCTTTTGTGTGTTTGATACGAAAGTTTGCTGTGCACGAACGTATCTGGGCGTTCTCTGCGGCGCAAGGTCGACATATTGGGTACAGTTCGGCCATGAGAGAGTCAACGTTGCGCTTCGGTGCCCAGACCGATGAGGTCACGAGCCTTCTCCGAGTCGTCAACCTCGTGCGGATGGGCGAGGCACTGACCCGCCCGCAGATCGGCACCGTCACCGGCCTCGGCCGCGGCGTCGTCACCCAGCGCGTCGAGCAGGCCATCAGCATGGGCTACCTCGAAGAGGGCGATGTCGGCCCTTCCTCGGGAGGGCGGGCGCCACGCACGCTGCGCTTCCGCGGAGAGAACGGACTCATCGTCGTCTGCGCCCTCGGCGCGCTGCACATCCACGTCGGCCTCGCACAGCTCGAAGGCGATGTCATCGCACAGGCGCACCTCGACTGGGAGATCTCGCGCGGACCAGCCGCGACCCTCGACGCAGCTCTCGGGCTCGTCGAAGAACTCCTCGCCGCAGACACGAAGAGCCGAGGCAGCGAGCTCCCCGTCTGGGGCATCGCGGTCGGCGTCCCCGGCCCTGTGGACTTCGAGTCCGGCAGGCCCGTTGCACCGCCCATCATGCCCGGGTGGAACGGCTTCGACATCCGCCGCCGCTTCGAGCAGCGCTTCGACGCGCCCGTCTGGGTGGACAACGACGCCAACCTGCTTGCGCTCAACGAGCGCACCAACCGCCAGGTCCCGTCGGTCGATCTCATCTACGTCAAGGTCGGCTCGGGAATCGGCGCCGGCCTCGTCTCGCGGGGGCGCATCCACCGTGGCGCGAACGGCGCGGCGGGAGACATCGGGCACGTGAAGGTGTTCGGGTCGACCTCGCAGTGCCGTTGCGGGAAGATCGGCTGCCTCGAGGCGGAGGCCGGCGGATGGGCCCTCGTTCGGGATGCCCAGCTCGCGATCGAAGCGGGCGACGACGGACTCCTCGCGCGGCGCTCGAAGGAGGGGGAGGAACTCAACCCGGAGCTCATCGCACTGTGCGCCGAGGACGGCGACGCGCTGGCGATCCAGCTCGCGCAGCGCTCGGCGAAGATCATCGGCGAGTCGATCTCCGCGCTGGTCAACATGTTCAACCCGAAGGTCATCGTCGTCGGCGGCGCCCTCGCCTCGGCCGGCGAGATCTTCCTCGCCGAGGTCCGGCAGCGGGTCTACGAGCACTCACTCCCGCTCGCGACCCGCGACCTCAACATCGTGGTCTCCGCGAACGATGTCCGCGAACCACTGCGCGGGGGCGCCGCGATGGTGCGTGAACAGCTCTTCGAGGAGACGTTCACGCGCTGGTTCGCGGATGGGCGCCCCACGATCGCGGGGCTCGCCCTCGGCCGCTGACACCGGTACACAGCCGGGCACATTCGGCACTTCTTCCGATTTTCGACATAAGCCTGTAGGTTCACTCCTAAAGCCGATATCGGCCGTCACAAAGGAGTGTCATGCCCAGAATCGACCCGTGCAGCCCCGACCGCCGGGGAGCACGCCCGTGAGCCTCGCGATCCTGCTCGACGACGCCCTCCGCAGCGATGGCGACGGCTTCTCGCTGCGCGTCTCCCTGCCCTGGATCCGATCCCTCCCCCTCGCCAGCCTCCACGAGCTGCGCGTCACGATCGACGGACAGAGCGCACCGCTCCCCGAGCTGGCGCCGAGCCCCACGTGGTGGTTCGTGCAGGACCGCATCGTCGTGCACTCGAACGTGCGGCTCGAGCCCGGCCAGCACGAGGTGCTCGTGGGCTTCAAGCTCCTCATCCCCAATATGGGCGCAGGCCCGAACCAGCCGCTCATCCTGCCCTTCGCCGCCGCCCGTCGCCTGGAGCTGGACGCGCCGCTGGCCGCGCCGCGCGCATCCCGCGACCTGCCGCTCGAAGCCGTCGGGAACCCCGCGTGAGCACGCAGCTGCCCGAGGGATGGACGCTCGCCGCCTCGGCGTTCAACTGGTCGCCCGAGCTCATGGTCGCCGACCGCACCTCCCCCGAGATCGCGGCCTCCATCGGGGCATCCGGCGTCGCGAACGTCATCGAGCTCGAGGCCGCCCAGACGTGGCGCACGTTCCCTGATCCGACGGATGCGGAGACCTCCAGCATCCGCTCCGCCCTCGACGCCACGGACACCTCGGTGAGCATCGTCGGCGCGAGCCTCGACGACTGGCTCACGGCCACCACACGCCGCTCGGAGGATGAGCGCTACGAGTTCCTGCTCCCCCAGCTTCGGGCAGCGGAGCGGCTCGGCGCGGAGGGCATCCGGCTTCCGCTGGGACAGGCGGGCCCTGCCCTCCTCGAGCGCCTCCTCCCCCGCCTGCACGAGCACGGCCTCACGCTCTACGAGGAGCTGCAGGGCCAGCAGTCGCTCGACAAGCCGCAGAACGCGGCTGCCGTCGAGGCCGTCGCGGCGATGGACGACACGAGCATCCGCCTGCTCCTCGACATCAGCATGCTCATGCCGTCGCTGCCGCCCAGCTACCTCGCGAGGCTGCGCGCGGGCGGGGTGGATGCGTCACTCGTGGACGCGCTCGAGCACGACTGGCGGAGCCCGGCGACGCTCGACGCCGTCCAGGCCTCGCTCCGCCGCGGGACCGTGCCGCCGCAGGTGCACACCCTGTTCATGAACCTCGTCATCCGATTTGGGCGGTCGGACGCGCGCGAGCTGCGGGAGATCCTGCCCCTCGTCGGCGGCGTGCACCTGAAGTTCTGGGACCTCGACGACACCGGTGGCCGCATCTCGAACCCCATCCGCGAGATCTCCGCCGAGCTTGCCGCCGTCGGCTTCACGGGCACGCTCTGCAGCGAGTGGGGCGGCCACGAGTGGATCGACTCGCTCACGCCGGAGCAGGCAACCCGCGCCCACCTGGCCCTCGCCCGCGAGGCCATCTCGGAAGGCGCCTCCGCGCCGGCGCCTGCCTGAGCTGCCCAGCCCACGCAGAGAAGTGCGGCAGATGCAGGCTCCCATTCTCGGGAGCACGCATCTGCCGCACTCTTGTGGCCGGGCAGGGGCTGCCTAGTCCTGCTTCGTGGAGAACGCCGAGTCGAACGCCGCCTCCGACGGACGATACGTCGACAGCGTGCGCACGAACCCCAACGCCTCCGGAGCACCCACGAGACGGTCCATGCCCGCGTCCTCCCACTCCACCGACAACGGCCCCTCGTACCCGATCGCGTTCAACATGCGGAAGCAGTCCTCCCACGGCACATCCCCGTGCCCGGTCGAGATGAAGTCCCACCCCCGCCGCGGATCCGCCCACGGCAGATGCGACGACAACCGCCCGTTGCGGCCGTTGCTGAGGCGCTTCTTCGTGTCCTTGCAATGCACGTGATAGATGCGGTCCTGGAAGTCCCACAAGAACCCCACCGGGTCGATGTCCTGCCACACCATGTGCGACGGATCCCAGTTCAGGCCGAACGACTCCCGATGCCCGATCGCCTCCAACGCACGCTTCGTGGTCCAGTAGTCATACGCGATCTCGGACGGATGCACCTCGTGCGCGAACCGGACCCCGACCTCCTCGAACACATCCAGGATCGGGTTCCACCGGTCGGCGAAGTCCTGGTACCCCGCATCCACCATCGCCTCCGTGGCAGGAGGGAACATCGCCACGTACTTCCAAATCGACGAGCCCGTGAAGCCGGTCACGGTCTTCACACCCAGCGCCGCCGCCAGGCGGGCCGTGTTCTTCAGTTCCTCCGCCGCCCGCTGCCGCACCCCCTCCGGCTCCCCGTCACCCCACACCCGGTCTGACACGATGTCCCGGTGCCGCTGATCGATCGGGTCGTCACACACCACCTGCCCCTTGAGATGGTTCGAGATCGTCCACACCTTGAGACCATTGCGCTCGAGGACGTCGAGCTTGCCCTGGACGTACTCGGCGTCATCCCACCGCCACGGGTCGAGGTGATCACCCCAGCAGGCGATCTCCAAGCCGTCGTAGCCCCACTCCCCCGCAAGACGGGCGACCTCCTCGAACGGCAGATCGGCCCACTGACCGGTGAACAACGTGACAGGACGAGACATGCTTCTCCTCTTAATTAACGTTCTCGAATGCTGAACTAACGTTCTCGAATGCTTGGGCCGCGCTGCTCAGACAGCGACGGCGGAGCGGGTCTCGACCCACGCGCTCTCCGCTGCCGAGCTGCGCTCGACGGCGTCGAGCACACGCTGCACGCTGAGCCCCTCTTCGAAGCTCGAGTGCAGCGGGGTGCCGTCTGCGATGGCGGTGACGAGGTCGACGACCTGATGCGTGAAGCCGTGCTCGTAGCCGAGCATGTGACCGGCCGGCCACCAGGCTGAGACGTACGGATGCTCGGGCTCGGTCACGAGGACCTGCGCGAATCCCTGCGCCCGGCTGTCCGCCGTACGGTCGTAGTACTGCAGCGAGTTGAGGTCCTCGAAGTTCCAGGCGAGGGCGCCGAACTCGCCGGAGACCTCGATGGCGAGCGCGTTCTTGCGGCCCGTTGCGAAGCGGCTCGCGTCGAACGAGGCGAGCGCCCCGCCCGAGAGCCGTCCGGTGAAGATCGCGATGTCGTCGACGGTCACCGCCCCAGTGCCAGAGCCGTCGGCGAGCGGACGCTCGGCGATGATCGTGTCGATCGTGCCAGAGACCCGGTCGACGCTCTGGCCCGTGACGAACTGCGTGAGGTCGATGGCGTGCGCCCCGATGTCGCCGAGCGCGCCCGAACCCGCGAGCTCCTTCTGCAGGCGCCACGAGAGCGGTGCGTCCGGGTCGACCAGCCAGTCCTGCTGGTAGGACGCACGCACCCGGTGGATGCGCCCAATCCTGCCCTCGGCGATGAGGTCGCGGAGCAGGGTGACGGCCGGCACGCGGCGGTAGGTGAAGCCGACCATCGACCTCACGCCACGCTCTGCTGCACGCGCAGCAGCATCCGCCATCGCCTCGCCCTCGGCGACCGTGTTGGAGAGCGGCTTCTCGACGATGACGTGCTTGCCCGCCTCGAGCGCCGCGATGGCGATCTCGGCGTGCGAGTCACCAGGCGTGACGATGTCGACGATGTCGATGTCGTCTCGCGCGATGACCTCACGCCAGTCGGTGGCCGACTCCTGCCAGCCCCACTGCTTCGCGGCCTCCGCGACCGCGTTGCCGTTGCGCCCGACCACAACCGCCATCTCGACCTCGGCTGGTAGGCCGAAGACGCGAGGCGCCTGCCGCCAGCCGACCGAGTGAGCGGCTCCCATGAAGCCGTAGCCGATCATGGCCACGCGCAACGGCCGGGTCATGCGAGGACCACTTCGCGCTCGACGGGGACGCGGTTGGTGACATAGCGGCCCGGCGCGATCTGCATGTAGAGGAGTCGCATCGTGAGCACGACCTCGACCGTGAGCTTGTCGCCGGCGGCCGGCGCCTCATCCAGCTGGATGGCGATGTCGGGCCGGTCGGAGAGGAACCAGAGGGTCTCCGACTGCTCGGGCAGCTCGTCGATCGTGTACGAGCGCCCGGCGAGGTCGAAGCGCAGCTTGTCCTTCGGGACGGACACCCCGTTGACGTTGACCTCGACGTTGTCGACGGCCGACAGCCACAGGCTGCGGTACCAGGGGATCTGCACGGAGACGCTGATGCCGTCCTCGCGGCGGGTGACGTCCTTCTCGGCGAAGAGCGAATTGTGTGTTGCCATGTTTCTGTTCCCTAGCCTCAGGCGACCGTGAGGCTGTTCGCCTCGGCCGCGGTCTCTTCGATGGCACGGCGCATGAGCGCGTGCTGCTGACGCACCTGCTCGACCGGGTCGCTCTCGCCGAGGTCGGCGAACGCGTGGCCCTCCCACTCGCTGGAGAGGTAGCCCTGGTAGCCGCCCTTGACGAACTGGCGCACGATGCGCGCCGTGTCCATGGCCGGCTCCTCGCCGTGCTCGTCGATGTCGTAGAACTTCGCGTGCACGTGGAACATCTGCGGCATGATGTCGAGCCATTCCTCCGGCTCGACGAGGCCGTGCATGTTGAAGGCCAGGCGCGTGAACGGGCCGAGGCGGGCGAAGTCGAACTTCTCGGCCGTGAGGAAGTCCTCGAAGGCCTGGTTGCGCACGTGCATCGGCTGCGGGCGGCGCCAGATCTCGTCCATGACGGGGAAGTACTCCTCCGGCATGCCCATGCTGCTCAGGGTGCGCAGCAGCCGCGGCGAGAGGCTGTGCATCGTCGAGCTGAAGTCGGCGGTGAAGCCGAGGCGGTCGCTGCCGAGGTCCTCGTACATCTCGCGGATCGCGTGGATCTGCGGGGCGTTCGGGCCGGAGGGGGCGTGGATCTCGTAGCCGAGGCGCTGGTCGTACTTCTCTGCGAGCGGCAGGAGTCGCGCGAGCAGCTCCTTGCCCGCCGAGCGGATGACGACGGTGCGGAACCCGAAGTCGTTGGCCGTTGCGAGCTGGCGAGCGAAGAACTCATACTCCTCGTCCGGCGTCATGTCGCGGTCCTTGCGGCGCCCCATGTCGAGGTTCGTGCCGACGGCGCTGGGCTCCAGCTCGTAGCGCTCGAGGGTGTCGCGCCAGAACTTCACGAACTCCTTGTCGGTGTCCGGGTAGGTGCGCAGCAGCTGCGCGATGTTGAACTCGACGCCAGTGCCGAGGCCCTCCTTGTGCACCGCCTCGACAAGCGTCTCCGGCGTGTAGAGGCCGGCCGCGAACTCCGAGGTCAGCGAGTAGAGGGTGATGCCGAGCTTGATGCCCGTTCCTGCGATTCCATCTGTCATGGTGTTCTCCTTCTGGTCCCGGCGGTCAGCTGCGTACGGGCAGCGCATGGTGGGCGGCGAGGATGCGGCGCGCCTCGGCGGGGTCGGTGATCATGCGCGATCCCGCATCCACTGCCGCGGAGCGCTGCACGGCGTGCTCGGCGCGGATGATGTCGAACGGGCTCTGCCAGTGGTTCCAGTGCCAGCCCTCGTACTCGCTCGAGACGGCGCCGGAGTAGCCCTGCTCGACGAGCAGCGCGATGAGCTCGCGGACGGGAACCGAGGGCTCCTCCCCGTTCTCGTCGATGCCGAAGAACTTGCCGTGCACGTGCTTGACCCACGGCATGATCTCGAGCCAGTCCTCGACGCGGGCCGGGCCGAAGAGGCCGGTGCCGTTGATGGCGAAGTCGATGCCGAAGTCTGGACGGCCGTGCTTGGCGGCGAGGCCGATGAACGAGCCGAAGCGCTTGCCGTGCACGCCCTGGTCGGCCGGCGGGCCCTCGGCGTAGTAGCCGTCCCACAGCTCGACGAGCTCGGCGAGCAGCTCCTCCGAAGCGCCGCGGCGGCGGTAGGCCTCGACGGCCGATGGGGCGAACGCCTTGGTGGTGGCGCCCCAGTCGGCGGTGAAGCCGAGGAACGGGGAGCCGACCTGCTCGAAGCGGTCGCGCAGCGCGAGGATGCGCGGGTGCGAGGCGTACTGGTCGGCGTGCACCTCGAGCGCGAGGGTCACGCCGTGCTTCTCGGCGATCGGCGCGAGCTGCTCCATCGAGTCCGGCGTGATGGAGATCTGCACGCGGGCGACGGGGAAGCCGAGCTTCGCGGCCGCCTCGATCTGGCGCGTCATGTACTCGACGAGCTCATCCTGCGACAGCAGGCGGTCGCGGTGGATGCCGATGTCGGCGTTGACCGCGAGCGAGGTGCGCACGAGGTCGAGCTCCTCGACGAGGTCCGAGAACCAGCCGGCGAACTCGTCGGTGATGTTCGGGAAGCCGCGGATGCTCGAGAAGCCGATGAGCTCGAGGCCCGGCCCGAAGCCCTCGGCCGCGACCTTGCGGAGGAGGCCTTCGAGGTCGTACTCGCGCCCGTGGAACGCGCGGGTGAAGCTGTACAGGGTGACCCCCTGGATGGGGGTGCCGAGCTCGCTGCTCATTCGGAGACCGCCTTCATCGTCTTGGAGTTGTGTTCTTCGATGCGGAGCACCCCGTGGTCGGTGATGATGTACGGGATGTAGAGCTTCAGGTCGACGTCGACCGTGTGGTCTCCGTCTCCCGCCGTGATGGGGATGTCGCCTTCGACGACAACCGAGTCGGTCGGGAACCACCACTCGCTCGTGTCGCCGGCGAGCTCATCCGGTGCGTAGGTCCTGCCGTTCATGGTCCAGCGCAGCGACTCGAGCGGGGCGGCGATGCCGTCGACCGAGAGGCCGAACTCGGAGATGCAGGATGCGGGCAGCGAGCGGTACCAGGGCAGGCGCACCTCCACCGAGGTGCGTGTGCCGTTCGTCTTGAGCGTGTCCTGCTCGATGATCCGATCAGGAATCATGGTGGCCTCCTAGCCAGTTGTCAGTCATGGTCAGTGCTCGGTCGTCTGCGACGCGAGCGCTGGTGCGGTGGTGAGCCTCGCCGCGACGTCGCGGGCGCCCTTCACGGCGAGCGCAACGCTCGTGAGGGTGGGGTTGCAGGCGGTCGAGGTCGGGATGACGCCGTTGCCGGCGACGTAGAGCCCCGGCACGCCCCAGACCTCGCTCGTCGGCGAGCAGACGCTCTCGCCGTCGTCGGTCTCGCCCATGCGGGTTGTGCCCTGGTAGTGCAGGGATGCGCCGAAGGGGAGGCGGATGACGCGCTCGTCGAGGGGTTCGCCGACGGCGTCGCCGAGCACGCGCAGCTCGGCCTCCGCCGCATCCATCACCGCTCGGTCCTTGTCGGTGGCGGTGTAGTGGATGCGCACGGCGGGCATCCCGTAGCTGTCCAGGTGCCCTTCGGTGAAGAGCACGCGGTCGTCGCGCTGCAGCTCCTTCGCGCAGAACATGCCGAGCCCCACGATGGAGCCGGGGATGACGGCGTCGTCGACCGCGACCGGCACGGGGGACGCGTCGAGCTGCATGATCTGACCGTGGAACGGCTTCGCGTCGGTGTACGGCACCCAGCTGACGCCACTCGTCTCGCTGATGGCGCCAGCGGCCTTGTCCTGCACCGCTGTTGCCGATGCCCCCGGCGCTTCGATGCCCGTGATCCGGGCGGCGAAGACGACCTGCGACTGGTCGTTGAGGTAGCGGCCGAGCGCGTCAGGTCGGATCCCGGAGGCCCACAGGACCTGCGGGGTGCGGAGCGCGTCGGCGGCAACGACGACCACTCGGGCCGCGACCACGCTGAGCTGCGCTGCGCCGGCCTCGCTGAGGTCGCGCACCTCGACTCCCGCGACCGCGCCGTCGTCGCCGAGCACGGTCCGGGTGACGAGGGACTCATCGAAGAGCTCGAAGTTGGGGTTCTCGCGCGTCACGTCGCCGAGGACGACGTCGGAGCCCGACCAGACGAGGCGCCCGTCGTCGCGGCGCCGCACGGCGAGCGGCATCCGCTGCACGCGGGCGGCAGGCTCGCGGCCCCCGTCGACCACCGGCGAGAGCCGGTCGCGGATGAGCTGACTGAAGGGGGCCCCCTCGAACGCATCGGTCGTGACGCCGAGCAGGCGCTCGGCCTCGCCGAGGAGTTCGTCGAGCTCGCCCGTCGCGTCGAGGAAGCCGATGCGCTCGCTCTCGCCCGGGCGCGGGCAGGCGCCCGTCCAGTGGGCAGACATGCCGCCCACATTGCTCGACATGGCCGCGACGGGCATCCCGTCCCCGCCGTCGACCGAGAAGTCGCCGTCGGGAAGGATGTACGTGCCCGGGCGCGACTGTCGCTTCCCCTGCGCGAGGGCGACGGGGCTGTTGAGCTTGGAGGCCGCTTCGCCCGGCCCCTCGGAACGCCGCTGGGCGGAGCTCCGAGCTTCGAGGTCCTCGATGTTCTTGACGTGCGCGCCTGGCGGGTTCGAGACGGTCGGCCCGACCTCGAACATCGCGATGCGCAGCTCGGGTGCCGTCTCGCTCAGGATGCGCGCGTAGCTCGCGCCGGCTGGTCCGCTGCCGACGATGGCGACGTCGACGCGCTCCGGGTAGCGGCTCATGCCGACGCCGCGGCTTCCTTCACGAAGGCCACCGATGCCGCCGACTCCGTGGTCGGGTAGTACTCGAGGCCGACCGGGCCGTCGTAGCCGGATGCACGGAGCACCGAGAACTTCTCGGCCCAGTCGAGCGAGCCGCTGCCAGGCTCGCCGCGGCCCGGCGCATCCGCCAACTGCACGTACTTGACGATGTCTCCGGCGTTGGCGAGCTCGGCCGCCATGTCCTCGCCCTCGACGGCAGAGTGGTAGATGTCGTAGAGCACGCCGAAGTTCGGGGAGTCGACGCCGCGGGCGACGTAGACGGCCTCCGAGGTGCGGTCGAGGAGCGAGCCGGGGTGGTCGACGCGGACGTTGACCGGCTCGAGCACCAGCGTGATGCCGGAGCCCTCGATCTGGGTGATGGCCTTCTCGTAGATGGCGATGAGCTCGTCGAGCTGCGTCTGACGCTTCGAGCCGCCGAAGCCCGTGCCGCTGCCGACGACGATGCGCGGGCAGCCGAGGTCCTGCGCGATGGCGACGCCCTCGTCGAGGCACTGGTAGAAGAAGGAGTGGTCCTTCGGCGGGATCATGAACTGCGTGCGCGGCTCGGCGAGCTGCGCCGTGAGCTGCGTGCCCGTCTCCTCCAGCGCCGCCTTGAGCGCGGGGAGGTCCTTGGGCTTGGCGGGTGCATCCTTGCCCGTCGGCCCCCACATCTCGACGGCGTCGAAGCCGGCAGCCGAGGCGGCGCGGACTCGGTCGTGGTAATGGCCGGCTTCGGTGAAGAGGAGTTCGATGTTCGGTGCGAGCTGGTACATGGCTGGTCCTTTGCGGGGTTCGAAGAGTGAGGGGTCGACGCGTGGAGGTCGAAGCCCGAGGCGGGCGATGCGCTAGAGGCGATCGGCGAGCTGACGGATGAGGGAGTGCTGGCGGCGAACCTGCTCGATGGAGCGCCACGGTTCGCGCTCGCCCTCGTATTCGCTCGAGAGGTAGCCCGTGTACCGGGCGTCCTTGAGGGCCTTGAGCACCGGCTCCCAGGGGATCTGCTGATCCTCGAGGCGCTCGTCGATGTCGTGGAACTTGGCCTGGATGAACACGACGTGCTCGATGATTCCGGCGATGTCGGCCGGGTCGACGCCGATGCCGTCGAGGAAGTCGGGGCGCTTGCCCGGCAGCTCGCCCGGACGCAGCGGGATCGGCCGGTCCTGGAAGATGCCGGTGTCGAGGAGCAGCCCGAAGTGCTTCGTGCCGGTGCGCGTGATGAGCGCGATGTAGTCATCCACGACCTCGTGCTTGATGGGCGTCGGCGAGTGGATCTCCGGGCAGATGATGACGTCGAGTTCCTCGGCGAGGGGAAGGCTCAGCTCGACGGCTTCCGTCCAGCTGTGGTGCGGCACGAGGTCGCTCGTGACGACCCCGATCTTCGGGCGCACGAACCTGAAGCCGAGCCGCTTGGCAAGGCGCAGGTCGCGCTGCAGGATCTCGGCGCCCTCCGCCGCGGTGAGGTCGCGCGCCTGGGTTCCGCTCGAGAAGAGCCGCGTGTCGATCCAGGAGCCGTAGTTCGTCGGCTCGAGCGAGTACTTGTCGAGCAGCGCGAACCACTCGTCGACCCACTCGTCGCTCGGGTTGGGGTAGTTGGGGATGTGCCCCTCGCCGAGGATCTCGACGCCGGTGGCGCCGAGGTCGGCGATCGAGCGCAGCGCGGTCTCGAGGTCCATGACGGTGCCGTAGTCGCCCATGTAGCTGTAGAGGGAGACGCCGTATGCGAACTGGGCACCTTCTGCCTCGGGCGTGAGGGTGACGTGCTTCGTCACCTGGTAGCGGCTTGGCTGGTGCTCGAGCGGGATGTACGACATCCGCAGGCGCAGGTCGACCGAGAGCTCGTGCACGCCGTCCGGCAGGCCACCCTCGAGGGGGACGGTGACGGTGGCGGGCTCGTCGAGCTGCCAGCGCACATCCTTCGACACCCACAGCTCCTCGAGCGTGTACGTGTTCCCCTGGAGCGTCCAGAGCGGGACGGTCGGGTCCACGTCGACGACGCCGGGGATCTCAACGCCGACCCCGTCGATGAGCGAGGCCGCCATGCCGCGGTACGACGGCATGCGGAGCTGGAACTGGAATCCGGTGACCGTGTCGTCCTCGCGCACGTTGCGGAAGCCGACGGACTGGATGAGGTCTCTCTCGAGAAGCATCGTTGCTCACTCTCTGTGTCTGTGCGTCCACTCTACGCACTTATGTCGGTTTCAGTCATAAGAAAGACTGATGCGCGCCTTAGGTGCTGCGGATGCGGGCGGGCCGGCCGCAAGAGCGGCGCCCGAGCATCCGGAATCCGCCGCCGCACGGCCGCCGCACGGCCGCCCTCGCCTCAGTCGGTCCGCACACCTGGGGCTTGTGCACCTGCGGGCACTCTTCTGCCTGCGCAACCCCCAGGTCTGCGCAGCACCCCGCCCACGCCCGCGCGCCCCCATCCACGCGCCCACAGACCTGGGCCCTGCGCAGCTTCGGGCACCCCTCCGCCTCCACAACCCCCAGGTCCAAGCAGAACCCCGCCCGCGCGCCCACAGACCTGGGCCCTGCGCACCTTCGGGCACCCCTCTGCCTCCACAATCCCCAGGTCTGCGCAGAACCCCGCTCACGCGCCCACAGACCTGGGCCTTCCGCACCTGCAGGCACCCCACCGCCTGCACAACACCCAGGTCTGCGCAGAACCCCGCCCACGCACGCGCCTCCCCGCGCCCACGCGCCCACAGACCTGTGCCTTCCGCACCTGCAGGCACCCCTCCGCCTCCACAACCCCCAAGTCTGCGCAGGTCCCTGCCCGCGCGCGCGCCCAGCAGACCTAGGCCACGCGCACCTACGCGCGCCCCACAGCCTGCACAACCCCCAGGTCTGCGCGACGCCCGAGACCACACATCCCTGCACCTCCACCCACTCCCCGCGCACCCCGCGCACCCTGCGCACGCCACGCACCCTCCAAGCGCAGATGTGGGGGTTGCGCATGTGAATCAACGGATTCACGTGCGCAACCCCCACGTCTGCTCAGCTCAGAGCGCGGCTGGCGGCTCAGGCCAGCGCCTGCACCTCCCGCATGCTGCGGCGGATGAGCGCGTGCTGGCGCTGCACGAGCACAAGCGGGTCGACCTCGCCGAGGTCAGCGAAGGCGTGGCCCTCCCATTCGCTCGACATGTAGCCGGAGAAGCCGCCGCGCACGAACTCCTCGGTGATCGCGCGGTAGTCGATCGCCGGCTCGTCGCCGTGCTCGTCGATGTCGTAGAACTTGGCGTGCACGTGCAGGATCTGCGGCATGATGTCCGACCACTCGCGCACATCCACGCGGCCCTGCATGTTGAAGGACAGGTGCGCGAGCGAGCCGAGGATGCCCGGGTTGATGCCCCGCCCCTCGAGGTACGCGATGAACGCCTGCTGGCGCTCGCGCATGGGCACATCGGTGCGCCAGATCTCCTGGAGCTTCTCCACCGCGGCGTCGTCGAGGCCGCGCTTCTTCACCGAGCGCAGCAGCGTCGGCGCCATGCTGTGCATCGTCGACGAGAAGTCGGCGACGAAGCCGAGCAGCGGGGAGTCGAACTCCTCGAAGACCTCGCGCACCTTCACGATGGGCTCGGCGTTCGGCCCGAGGGGAGCGTGGATCTCGTAGCCGAGCTTGAGGTTCAAGCGCTCCGCGATGGGCAGGATGCGCCGCAGCAGCTCCGGTTTCGCGCTCTGGATGCGCACGAGCGGGAAGTCGAGCTTCTTCGCCGACTGCAGCAGCGTCTCGGTGAACTCGAACTCCTCATCGAGGCTCATGTCGCGCGACCGGTTGCGGCCCATGTCGAGGTTCGCGCCGAACGAGCTGGCGTCGAAGCCGTACTTGTCGAACGCGCTGCGCCACTTCGCGACAAACTCGTCGGAGACGTGCGGGTACGTGGGCACCATCTGGGATGCGACGATCTCGATGCCCGGCCCGACGCCGAGCTCGGCGACGCGCGCCAGGAGGGAGTCGAAGTCGTACCAGCCGGCCGCGAACTCGGCCGTTGCCGAGTAGAGGGTGAGGCCGAGCTTGAAGGGGTCGCTGTCGCGGGGCTCGGCGAACTCGCCGAGTGCATCCGCCGCCGACGCCTCGAAGTACGGGGTGGTCGCAGCCTCGACGGCCTCGCTCGCGACGAGCGTGCGGGTCACGTCGACGTGGTTCGGGACGTAGAGGCCCGGCTCGATCTCGCTACCCGGCTTGATCTGCATGTACGGCAGTCGCAGGTCGGCGACGAGGCGGACCTCGTGCTCGCTGCCGTCCGCGATCGGCTCGTCGAGTTCGACGACGAGCCGCGGGCGGTCCTGCAGGAACCACAGCACCTCCGACTGCTCGGCGATGTCGTCGAGGCGGTAGCTCTCGCCCCGGTGCTCGAGGCGCAGCTTCGAGGCGTCGATCGCGGCGCCGTCGATCTCGAGCGCGAGGCCCGTGACCGAGGAGAGCCACACGCTGCGGTACCAGGGCAGCTGCAGGCTGAGCGCTGCGCCATCCGGGTGGGGGAAGAGGCTCTGCTCGCTGAGCAGGGTGTCTTGCGTTGCCATGTGGGGTCTCGATTCCTAGTGCTTGAGTCCGCCTGCGAAGCCCTGCATGAACTGCTTCTGGGCGACGAGGTAGAAGATGAGGATCGGCACCATCGAGATGATGACGATGGAGAAGATCTGGTTCCACTGCGAGACGAGCGCGCCGACGTAGTAGTACATCGCCACGGGCAGCGTCTGGAAGTCGGAGCCGCCGAGGAAGATGAGCGACGTGAAGAAGTCGTTCCACACGATGAGGCCGGCGAGGATCGCGACCGTTCCGGTGGCCGGCGCCATGAGGGGCAGGATGATCTGGAAGAACACCTGCGTGGGGCTCGCCCCGTCGAGGGCCGCAGCCTCCTCATAGTCGGTGCCGAGTCCGCGGAAGAAGTTGGCGTACAGGAAGATCGCGAGCGGGAGGAGCATCCCCGTGTAGAGCATGATCATGCCCCACAGCGAACCGGTCAGGCCGAGCGCGCGGGCCCCCATGTAGAGGGGAACGGTGCCGAGCTGCGTGGGCAGGATGATCGCGATGAGGAAGATGTAGTACGACACCTGGGTCCAGCGGCGGGTGCTGCGCGTGATGACGTAGCCCGCGAGCGCCCCGAGGATCACCATGCAGACGATCGTGCCGCCCGTGATGATGATGCTGTTGAGCAGGCCGATGAGCACGTTCGACTGCCCCGTCGCCGTCATGACGTTGGCGAAGTTCTCGACCGTCCACGTTGCGGGGAGCTCGGTGGCCGACGTCGAGAAGACCTCCTGGTCGCTCTTGAACGCAGTGATGACGAGGAAGTAGAACGGCAGCAGGAACACGATGGCGACGAGCCAGACCGCGACTTCCCTGATCAGCGTGAACTTGGTGTACCTGAACATGTCAGCGTCCCTTCTCGGGGCGTTCGGCCGTGAGCTTCTGCTGGAGGACGGCGAAGATGAGGATGATGACGGTGAGGATGAGCGCGAGCGCCGCTCCGTAGCCGAAGTTGCCGAGCGAGAAGGTCTGCTTGTAGACCTCCGTCGCGAGCGTCTCCGTGGCGCCTGCCGGCCCTCCGCCCGTGAGGGCCATGACCTGGTCGAAGATGCGCAGCCCGTTGACGAGTCCGAGCGTCGTCGCGATGGCGACGGCCGAGCGGATCGAGGGGAGCGTGATGTACCAGAAGCGCTGGAGCATGCTGGCGCCGTCGATGGCGGCGGCCTCTTCGATCTCGACGGGCACACTGGCGAGGCCGGCGATGTAGATGACCATCGTGAAGCCCGTGTTCTGCCAGACGATGACGATGAGGACCGCCCAGATCGACCACTGCGGGTCTGCCAGCCAGGCCTTCTGGTATTCGGCGAAGCCGAGCATCCCCAGGAACGCGTTGAGCGGGCCGTTGAACTCGAAGATGAACTTCCAGATGTAGGCGACCGCGAGCGGGCTGAGCACCACCGGCATGAAGAACAGGGTGCGGAGGATGTAGCGCGTCTTGAGCCCGCGGTTGAGTGCGAGGGCCAGGATGAGGCCGGCGATGTTGGTGAGGATGACCGAGCCGAACGCGAGGAACAGCGTGTTGCCGACGGCGCCGATCTTGCTCGGGTCGGCGAAGATATCCGCGAAGTTGTCGAACCCGACGAACGTGAACGAGCCGATGCCAGACCAGTTCGTGAACGCGAAGAAGCCTCCGGCGGCCGTCGCGGCGTAGTGGATGAACGCCACGAGCACGAGGCCGGGCAGCACCCACCACCAGTGACCGAATTGGAGAAGGGGACGCCCCTTGCGGGGGAGGGCGGCTTTCTTGCCACCCTCCCCCGTGGGCGACTGGTCTTCAGCAGCTGACTCGGTCTTGCCGTCGCTGTGCAGTGTCGCAGTCATGAACTGGCTCCTTTGCTACGTGTGGATGCGGTGGGTGCCTGACCTTGGAGGTCAGCTGTCCCAGGCCGCATCCATTGCCGAGAGGACGCCGTCGACCGTGGTCTGACCGGTGAAGAGACCCTGGACGCCCTTCTGCAGCTCGTCGTAGACGGCCTGGTTCGGCCAGAGGCTGTTCGGCAGCGGCGTGTAGGAGCCGTCGGTGAGGACCTGCTCGACGCTGGCGTACGCGGAGCCTTCGAATTCGTAGTTCTCGATGCCGGAGACGGGGAGCGCGCCGGACACGTCGGAGAAGAGCTTCGCGCCCTCATCGCCCGCGACCCAGTCGAGGAACGCCTGGGCGGCTTCCTGCTTGTCGCTCGCCGCGTTGATGGAGAGCGAGTAGTTGGAGCTGGCGAGCACGTACGGCTTGCCGCCGTCAGCGGACGGGAAGGGCTCGATGGAGAAGTCGAGGTCCGGGTTGGCCTCGGCCAGCTCGTTGGCGGAGGAACCGGGGAGGAAACCACCGAGCGACGTGCCCTGCGTGATGTTGTTCGTGATGACGTCGAAGCCAGCACCCTCGGCACCAGGCTGGAAGCAGCCCGCATCCTTGAGGTCGATGATCGTCTCGAGCGTGTCCTTCCAGCCCTGCGAGTCGGCGAAGGTGACGTCGCCGGCTTCGCGCTGCTCGTTCCAGTCGGGGGTCTCCGCGTAGACGCGGGTGGCCGAGATCGACATGGCGGTCATGCCCGTGTTGGGGCCTGCGGCTCCGGCGATGACGATCATCGACTTGCCCTGCGAGGTGAGGTCGCCGCACTTGCCGATGAGCTCGGCCGTGTCGGCGGGGTAGCTGGTCACGCCAGCGGCCTCCGCCGAGGAGTTGCTGTAGACGAAGCCTGCGACGGTGAAGTCGACTGGCTGCGCGAGCACCTGGTCCTCGTAGGTGTAGAGCGCCTCGCTGCCGTCGGGGATGACACCGGATGCGGTCTCGCCGAGGGGTGCGAGGAAGCCCGCCTCGCCGAGGCTGAGGACCGCCTGGCCCTGGCCCGATCCGGGGGCCGTCTGGATGACGTCCGGGGCGTTGCCCGCCTGGAGCTGCGTGCGGAGCGTCTCGCCGTAGCGGTCGTTCGGCTGCGGGTTGAGCGTGATCGTCACGTCGGGGTTGGCTTCCATGTACGCATTCGCGAGCGCCTCGTACGGGTTCTCGAGGTTGTTCGAGGTTGCGTAGGTGAGGGAGAACTCGGTGGCGCCGCCGCCTGCGGTGTCGCCGCCGCCGCCGCTTGCGCAACCGGAGAGAGCGAGGACACCGGCAACCGGGAGGGCGAGTGCTGCGCTGAGGCGCATCCGCTGGTTACGGGAGTGAGACATTTTTTGCCTTTCTTGACAGCGTTGTCGAAGATCCTCCGGCCGTACCGGAGCTGGGTTCAGTCTGGCAGGCTTGTGCGCAAAACACACATAAGTAGTTGCGATGCTCCGCATAACTCACGGCCCGGAACCCGCCGAGCGCATCACCGAGACGGATATGCTGGCGCCACACCCCCGATCCGGAGGCACAACGACGTGACCACAGAAACACCGCTCTCCAGGCTCGACCTCAACCTGCTCGTCTCACTCGACGCCCTCCTCACGGAACGCAGCGTCACCAGAGCGGCAGAGCGACTGCACCTCAGCCAACCCGCGCTCAGCGCATCCCTCGGTCGTCTTCGCACGCACTTCAACGACAAGATCCTCGCCCGCACCGGCAACACGTACGAGTTGACGCCCCTCGCCGTGCGCCTCAGCGAACTCACCGCCACAGCCCTCGACTCGGCCAGGCGCGTCTTCGACAGCCAAGCCGAATGGAACCCGACGCAGTCGACCCGCGAGTTCACGGTGCTCGGCTCCGACTACGGCTTCGCGACCATCGGCGCCGCCGTCTCCAAGCTCGCCGCCGAGACCGCCCCAGGCGTGCGCTTCCGGTTCCGGATGCACAACCCCTCCATCGTCGAGGACGCCATCGCGCAGCTCCGCTCGGTCGACGCCATGATGATCCCCCACGGCTTCCTCAGCGACCTCCCCTACAACGACCTCTTCACCGACGAGTGGCGCATCATCTGCACCGACGACAACCCGCACGTCGGCGAGCAGATCACGATGGAGAACATCGCCGAGCTGCCATGGGTGTTCAACTACCTCTCCCGGTCGGCGTTCACCTCGGCGAGCAGGCAGATCCGCGAACTCGGCATCGAGCCGACCGTGGCCGCCGTCGTCGAGGGCTTCCACGTGCTCCCCCACTTCGTCGAAGGCACCAACCGGCTCGCCCTCATGCAGAAGCGGCTCACCGACGTGCTCATCCCGAGCGAGGGATTCCGCGTGCTCGAGCCACCCTTCGACGCGACCCCCATCTCGGCCGCCCTCTGGTGGCACCCCACCCACAACAGCGACCCCGAGCACGCGTGGATGCGCCGCCTCTTCGCGCAAGCTGGCGAGGCCATGCAGGCGGAGGTCGGCGCGGCGTAGGCGGCAGGCCGGCGCGGCGGCGGCGCGGCGGCGCGGCGGCGCGGCGGCGCGGCGGCGCTCATTTCGGGATGGCTTCCACGCACGCAGATGACTTGCAAGCCATCCCCAAGCGCGAAAACCATCCCGAGGTTCGCTCGCCAACGTCAACCGCGCGGCAACTCCTCGGCATGGGATCCTCACCTCGACGCAAGAAGGCCACCCGCACGAAGCGCCAAATCCATCCCGAGACTTGCTCAGCCACTCCGCCAGCACCCGCCCCCATTCTCGGGATGGCTTCCACGCCTACAGATGGCTTGCAAGCCATCCCGAAGCGCGAAACCCATCCCGAGGTTCGCTCGCCTAGGTCAACACCGCGCGGAAACGCCTCGGGATGGGATCCTCACCTCAGCGCAAGAAGATCACCCGCACGAAACGCGAAGGCCATCCCGAAAATCGCTCAGCCACTCAGCCACTCAGCCAGCACCCGCCCGCGGTCTCGAGATGGCTTCCACGCACGCAGATGGCTTGCAAGCCATCCCGAAGCGCCAAAGCCATCCCGAAACAGGAGTAGTCAGCGGATCGGCGGAAACACGGGGCAACGGGGCACCCCGTCAGCGCGCCGCGGACCAGCGGACCAGCGTCAGTTGGGCTGCCGCCAGCGGATCGGCGGATCGGCGGATCGGCGGATCGGCGGATCGGCGGATCGGCGGATCGGCGGGTCAACGGGTCAACGGGTCAGCGGGTGACCGGATCGGCGGATCGGCGGATCGGCGGGTCAGCGGGTGACCGGGTGACCGGGTCGGCGGGTCACCGGGTCAGGATGAGGGCGTCGCCCTGGCCGCCTCCGCCGCAGAGGGCGACGGCAGCCGTGCCACTGCCTCGGCGGGCGAGCTCGTGCACGGCGTGCACGACAACTCGGGCACCGGATGCTCCGATCGGGTGGCCGAGGGCGATCGCGCCGCCGTGCGGGTTAACCACCTCGTCGGACACACCGAGCTCGGCTTGCGACTGGACGACAACCGCGGCGAAGGCCTCGTTGATCTCGATGTGATCCAGCGAGGAAGCGGCGATCCCCTGCTTCTCGCAGGCGCGGGCGATTGCGCGGGACGGCTGCGATTGCAGCGACGCGTCAGGGCCGGCGACCTGGCCAGCGGCGCCGACCACGGCGAGCACGCCGTAGCCGTGCGCGTCCGCGAAGGCGCGGGTCGTGAGCACAACCGCCGATGCACCGTCGGAGATAGGCGAGGCGTTGCCGGCCGTGATGGTGCCGTCTGCCGCGAAGGCCGCCCGGAGCCCGGCAAGCGACTCAGCCGTGGTCGAGGGGCGGATGCCCTCGTCGCGCGTCACTCGCACGGGCTCGCCGCGGCGCACCGGCACGTCGACGGGGACGATCTCGGCGTCGAAGAGGCCAGCATCCACGGCCGCAGCGGCACGCTGATGGGAGCGCGCGGCGACGGCGTCCTGCGCCTCGCGCGTGATGCCGAGGCTCGTGTTGTGCTGCTCGGTGAGCAAGCCCATGCTCTGGCCGGAGGCCGCATCCGTCAGCCCGTCGTGGGCCATGTGGTCGAGCGCCTCGACAGAGCCGTAGGCCCAGCCTTTGCGGGAACCGGCGAGGAAGTGCGGCGCCTGGCTCATCGACTCCATGCCGGCTGCGACGACGAGCTGCGCATCGCCCGTCTTCAGCAGTCGAGCGGCGTCGATGACGGCGGTCAGGCCCGAGAGGCACACCTTGTTGATGGAGGCGACGTGCGCCGAGGCCGGGATGCCCGCGGCGAGCGCCGCCTGACGTCCAGCGTTCTGCCCGACGCCGGCGGACAGCACGTGCCCGATGAGGACGGCGTCGACCAGCGAGGCGTCGATGCTGGCCTGTGAGAGCGCACCGCCGATCGCGGCGGCACCGAGCTGCGGAGCGGTCAGCGTCGAGAGCTGCCCGTTGAGCTTGCCCTGCGGGGTGCGCGCGGCGGCGACGATGACGATGTCGCTCGGACTCGGAACGCTCGTCTTCCCGGCCGCGGAAGGACCGCCCGCGCTGTCGTCGGGGCCGCCGACTTCGCCGCCGATCGCACCGCTCCGGAGCGAGCCGCCTGCGTCCAATCCGTCGTCTCGGTTCGTGCTGCTCATGCGCTGACGCGTCCTCTCGTTCGTGCCCGCGACGCCGCCCGGGCGCGCGGGACCGGCACGGCTTCCACGGCCGCGCCGATGACATTGCTGACCTCGCCGATGCGCTCGACGCGCAGCTCGACGACGTCGCCCTCCGCGAGCGGGGGTGGAGTGAGCGTGCCCGCGCGGCCCCACAGCTCGGCGAGGCACCCGCCATTGCCAGCGGTGCCGGAGCCGAGCACATCGCCAGGCACGACCCGTGAATTGCGGGACGCGTAGACCAGAAGCTGAGGGAAGGACCAGCCCATGTTCGAGAGCAGGTCGCTGCCGATCAGCTCGCCGTTGACCAGCACCTGCAGCTCGAGTTCGAGGAAGCCGTCGGCGTCGTGTGCGTCCGAGAGCTCGTCTGCGGTGACGATCCACGGGCCGAGCGTCGCGGCGAAGTCCTTGCCCTTGCAGGGTCCGAGGCGCACCTTCATCTCGTGCGACTGGATGTCCCTGGCCGACCAGTCGTTGAAGACGCTGTAGCCGAAGACGTGCCCGGCGGCGCTGGCCTCGTCGAGGTTCGCCCCGTCGCTGCCGTCGACCGCGCCGACGATGACGGCCACTTCGAGCTCGAAGTCGAGCCGCTGCGTCACCGGCGGGCGGATGCTCGCCCCGCTGCCCACAAGCGAGTGCGGGTTCGTGAAGTAGAAGGTTGGGGCGTCATACCACTCGGCGACGACTCCCGAGTCGCCGTCGATGGACTTCACGACGCCCTCGACGTGCTCCTCGAACGCCACGAAGTCGCGCACGCTCGGCGCTTCGATGGGCGCGAGGAGTTCGACGTCGGACACCGACGGCGCGAGGCCGAGCGAGCCATCCGCCCAGGCCCGCTCGATGAGCGAGGTCGCGGCCGCGTTGGCGCGCTCGAGCCCGAGCCTCGTCGCGCCGAGCACGGTGAGCCCGTCGGCAAACGCGAGCAGCCGGTCGCCACCCTCGTGCGCGACGACGACCCCGTCGTGGGTGCTGCCGTCGTGCATCCACCTGGCGTATCTCACCGGGTCGCCTCCACGGTGTTCCAGACGCGAGGCAGTCGCGCGGCGTTGCCGAATAGGACCTGCGCCTCGTCGTCGACGCCGAGCTCCGCGTCGTGCACCCGCTCGACGGGGTTCTCGACGCCCATGTCGAAGGGGTAGTCGGAGCCGAGGAGCACCCGGTCGGCACCGACGGCGGCGACGAGGTTCCGCAGCGCGTCGGGCGTGTGCACGAGCGAGTCGAAGCTCAGCTGCCGAAGGTACGTGGACGGCGCGCGCAGGCAGGTGCGCGCCTCGGGCCGAACCTCCCAGGCGTGGTCGGAGCGGCCGATGAACGTCGGCAGGTAGCCGCCGCCGTGCGCCGCGATGAGCACGAGGTTCGGGAAGCGGTCGAGGACGCCGCCGAAGATGAGGTGCGAGATCGCGGCCGCGTTCTCCGCGGGCTGGCCAACCGTGTTGGAGAGGTAGAAGCGGTCGAGGCGCTCGTCGAGGCTGCAGCCGAACGGGTGCAGGAACACGATGGCCTCGAGCTCCTCGGCGCGGCGCCAGAAGTCGTCGAGCCGTTCGTCGCTGAGCTCGACGTCGCCCGCGAACGACGACAGCTCGACGCCGGCGAGGCCGTTGGCGAGCACGGCGTCTTCGAGTAGCTCGACGAGGCGGTGCGGATGCTGGAGCGGCACGAGGCCGAGCCCGCGGAGGCGGTCGGGAGCACCGGCGACGTGCGCGGCGATGGCCGCGTTGGCCTCCTTCGCCGCCCAGACGGCGAGCTCCTCGCCCGCCCACGGGTAGTAGTGGCTCGGCGAGGGGGACACGAGCTGCATGTCCACGCCCTGCGCATCCATGACCGCGAGGCGCTCTTCGAGCGAGACGAGCTTCGGGAAGCGCGACTTGATCATGGCGCCCGAAGCGGCGAGGCTCTCTGGCCCGTTGCGCTTGGCTTCGAGCTCGCCGGCGGCGGCGAAACCCTCCGGGTCGCGTCCCTGAACGGCGCCCTGGAGTGCGGGGAGGAGGAGGTGCGCGTGCACGTCGACGATCTGGCCGGCAGCGCCGGAAGCACGGCCGGGAACGGTCGCGGCGGTCATGCCGGCACCGCCACGAGCTGCGCGACGCCGCCCATGAGGGCGGGCACGTTGCCGTCGCGCTTGCCGTCGAGCTGCCACTGGCCGAGGGTCGTGGACGCCTCGACGACGTGGGCCGCGCGAGGGAGACGGCGGGCGTGGAAGTCGTCCCAGAACGGCTGGTCAAGCTGCTCGCGCTCAAGCAGCATCGTGGCGAGCACGAGCCCGTCCTCGGCGGCCTGGGCCGCGCCCTGCGCGATCGTGGGAGGGCAGCTGTGGGCGGCGTCGCCGATGACGACGACCCGGCCGCGGTTCCATGCGTCCGGCACGACGTGCGAAGTGAAGAGCGTGTAGTGCACGCGGGCCGACTCGGTGAGCGAGTCCCGGATCTCCTGCCACGGTCCGCCGTAGCTGCCGGCGAGCTCGCGCATGATCTCGACGCTCTCGGCGGGCGTGAGGCCGCTGCGGTCCTGGGCCTTCTCGACGAGGTACGCGTAGATGCTGTTCTCGCCGGTCGGGCAGTAGCCGGCGATGAAGCAGCGGCCGCCGTAGTAGAGGTCGGTGTGGGTGACCTCGGCGGGGCGGGCCACGAAGGCGCGCCAGATGCCCATGCCGGTGCGCTCGGGCTTCGTCTCGATGCCGATGAGCGATCGGGTCGGCGAGTTGAGGCCGTCGGCGCCGATGACGAGGTCGACGCGCGACGTGTCGCCTGCATCCGTCGTGAGGGTCACGCCGTCGGCGTCCTGCTCGAGGCCCGTGACCGTGGTGCCGTAGTGGATGCGCGCACCGACTTCGAGGGCGCGCTCGGCGAGGATCTTGGCCAGGTCCGGGCGGTACATGCCGGCCGTCGCGGGGTACTCGGGGCCGCCCGTGCGGGTCTCGGTGAGGCTCGCGATGACGGTGCCCGCTGGGTCGGGGGCGCGCATGCTGACGTCGTCGAACGAGTAGGACTGCTCCTGGATGCGCTCCCAGACGCCGACCTGGTCGAAGACGCGCAGGGCGTTGCCCTGCAGGGTGATGCCGGAGCCGAGGGCCGTGATCTCGGACTTCGCCTCGTAGACGTCGACCTCGACTCCGCCGTCGGCGAGGATGATCGCGGAGACCATGCCCGCGACTCCGCCTCCGACGATGGCGACCTTGGAAACTGCACTCATGATGGTCCTGCTTTCTGCGTCTGCGTTGACGATGAAGGTGTCTGGGTCAGCGGCGGCGGGGTTGCCTCTGAGATGGACGAGTGGGTGCTCAGCGGATGGCGATGGGGTTGACGGGCGACCCGACGGCCCCCGTGATGGGCAGCGGCGGTGCGACGAGGAGGAAGTCGTACACGCCGTCGGCCTGGCACGCGGATGCGAGGGCTTCGAGGTCCCACATCTCGCCGATGGTGAGTCCCATGTTGGGGATGACCACCTGGTGGAGGGGCTGGAAGGCCTCGTCGAACTCGTTGGGGCGCACCTCGAAGCCCCACGTGTCGGTCGCTATGGCCGCGATCTCGGAGCGGTGCAGCCAGCCGGCCGTCGTGAACGACAGCCCGGCGCTCGGCCCGCCGGCGTAGCCGTTCCAGCCGTCGCGTTGCGCGCGAGCGTAGCGGCCAGTGCGCACGAGCACAATGTCGCCGCGGCCGACCGCCGCCGTGGCGCCCTGCGCGTGGATGCACGCTTCGAGGTCAGCGGTCGTGATCGCGTAGCCGTCCTCGAGCTCTCCGCTGTCACGCAGGTGCCTGCCGAGGTCGAGGAGCACGCCGCGGCTCACGATCTCGGCCGCTGTGTGCTCGATGCCCGTCACGAGGTCGCCCTCGCTCGTCACGACCTCGCCCGATCGGCGGCCGTTCCACGCGTAGCCGTGGTCGAAGATGTGGCCGAGGCCGTCCCATTGGGTCGAGCACTGCAGCGGCATGGCGATGACGTCGTCGGCCCCGCCGAGACCGTGCGGGAACCCCTGGTTCGCGAGCTGCGCATCCGTGCCCGTGTCGAGCATCGTGTGCACGGGGTTCGTGCGGCGCCGCCACCCCATCTGGGGGCCGTTCATGTCGAAGGGCTGCGAGAGCGAGAAGCTGCGGCCCGCGCGCACGAGCTTCGCCGCGGCGGCGCGCTTGGCGTCGTCGATGAAGTTGAGCGTGCCGATGCGGTCGTCGTCGCCCCAACGGCCCCAGTTGCGGAAGGCCTTCGCCGCGCGGGCGACCTCGGTGGTGGGGTCGGTGCGGTCGAGCTCGGCAGGGTTCGCGGTTGGGGCTCCTGTGACTTCAGGGGCTCCCCCGGCGTCGGCGGTGCCTGTGGTGTCGACAGTGCCAGTGAGGGAGGTCACGAGGAGACCGCTTCTGCGCGCACCCGCGTCGTCTGCGTCCCGAGACCCTCGATGACGCTCACCATGACGTCGCCATCACGGAGGAGGCGGCCGTGCACGATGCCGTTGCCGGCCGGGCTGCCGGTGAGGAGCAGGTCTCCGGGGAGGAGCGGCATGGTCTCGGATGCGGCCGAGATGAGCGCGGGGATGTCGAAGAGGAGGTCGTCGCTGACGGCGTCCTGCATGGTGTCGCCGTTGAGCGTGAGCTTCAGCGTGAGCGAGTGCGGGTCGGTCACGAACTGCGCTGGCACGAGGAAGGGTCCCGTCGGGAGGAAGCCCGGCGCGTTCTTGCCTCGGTACCAATCCGTGCCGATCTCCTTCATGTCCTTCCGGAAGATGAGGTCGCGCGTCGAGATGTCGTTGACGATCGTGTACCCGGCGACGTGGCCGAGGGCATTTTCGCGGGAGACGCGGTGTGCACGCTTGCCGATGACCACGGCGAGCTCCAGCTCCCAGTCGTGCTGGTCGCTGTAGCCGGGCAGCTCGAGCTCGGCGTCGACACCGGCGACGGCCGTGGGGAGGCCGATGAAGAAGTACGGCTCGCCGTCCCTGGCGCGTGCATCCATCATCTCAGCCGCCCACTCGCGCAGCTCCTCGATGGGGCGCGGGTCGTTCTTCGCCCGGCCGGCGGCGACGAGGTCGATGACGTGCGTGCGGTAGTTGGCGCCCGTCTGCAGCACCTGGCGTGGCTCGACGGGTGCTTCGAGAGTGACGTCGTCGAGGGCGAGCCAGTCGGCGCCATCGCGTGCTGCTGCGAGCTGCGCGAGGCGGTCCCACGAGGCGGGCGCTTCAGCGAGGAAGTCGTTGAGGGAGTCTGCGCCGAGCTCCTCGCTGCTCAGCGGGCGGATGCGGCCGGCCGCGACGAGTCCGAGCTGCGGCTTTCCCTCCCCCACGCTGAAGCGGGCAAGAGCGAAGTCGGCGGTCAGGCCTTCGGACGACGATGTCACGGTTGGTCTCCAATTCACGACGCTTCGGTGCGTTCGTGACATAAGTCAACCGTGTCCGGCGCCATCAGCCAAGCGGGGATCCGTTATCCAGGGCATCAGGGCTGGTGATGGGGCAGCTCACGCTCTCGATCCAGGGGCGAACGTCGACGATCCCCTCCGGCAGAAGGTCTCTTCGAGTCGAAACGAAAGCGGGCGATTCGGCACTTGGGATCGGCCCACTGGCGAGGATTCTTCTCCTCGCGGGCAAGGGCCCACCCAGGCGAGTGAGCCTGCCTGCGTCTGCCTTTGGTGAGATCAGCTGATCGCGCGGGCGATCGGGAGGCCGACGCCGTGCGAGGTGAGGCCGCCGTCGATCGCGAGCTCGGCGCCCGTCACGAATGATGTCTCGGGCGCGAGCAGGCTCGCGATGACGTCGGCGACCTCGGCCGCCGATCCCGTCCGGCCAAGCGGTGTCAGCTCGATGTTGATGTCGCGGAACACCGCCGAGGCGCTCGCCGTCATTGGCGTCTCGATGTACCCGGGATGCACGATGTTCACGCGGATCCCCCGCGGCCCCAGCTCCATCGCCGCGGTCTTCGTGATGCCTCGCAGCGCCCATTTGCTCGCCGCGTACGCCACCGCGTAGTGGGCCGTGACCGCTGCCGCGGAACCGACGTTGACGATGGATGCGCCGCTCGCCATGAGCGGGGCGAGCGCCTGGATTCCGAGGGCTGGGCCCGTCGCGTTGACCGCGAAGGCCAGCTCGAAGTCCTCCGCAGTTGCTGCCTCGAGCCGGGCACGCCTCGTGATGCCGGCCGCGTTCACGAGACCCGCGAGCGCGCCGGTGGTCGCGGCGAGCTCGGCAAGCGACGCCCAGCCCTCCGGGTCGCGCACATCGAGGACAACGCGTCGCACGCCCGACGGTTGGGTGACATCCGCGGGCCATGCCAGGTCGGCGGCGATGACCGGGACGTCGCCCTCGAGGAGCCGCTCGACGACGGCCGCGCCGATGCCGGAAGCAGCCCCCGTCACGACGACGGCTGCGGCGAACGCGCTGGTGGTCTCAGGCACGGGGCTCCTCTCGGCGCGCGGCTCTGCGCATCCACCTCAACTCAAGCAGGGAGCGCGGCAGGCGGACAGCGGCAATCGCTGATCCGGCCCATCCGCCCCCTGGATGCGACGGCGACGGTCACGGCCAGCCCCGATTCGGGATGGGTTACACGCCTCGGGGTGGGTTGCAACCCATCCACAAGCGAGGAACCCATCCCGAGACCGCAGTGGGCAGGCAGCGAAACGAAGGTGGGCTGGGAAGGCAGACAAGGAATCCATCCCGAAACGGGTGGGCAACCAGGCCACGCACCGCCACCTCAACCTTCCGGGATGGGTTACACGCCTCGGGATGGGTTGCAACCCATCCGGAAGCGCGAAACCCATCCCGAAACCGCAGTGGGCAGGCAGCGAGACGAAGGTGGGGGTGGGAAGGCAGACGAGGAATCCATCCCGAAACGGGTGGGCAACCAGGCCACGCACCGCTACCTCAACCTTCCGGGATGGGTTACACGCCTCGGGGTGGGATGCAACCCATCCGCAAGCGCGAAACCCATCCCGAAACCGCAGTGGGCAGGCAGCGAGACGAAGGTGGGGGTGGGAAGGCAGACGAGGAATCCATCCCGAAACGGGCGCAGCCAGACAACGCGCCCCACCTCAGCTTCTCGAGATGGGTTACACGCCTCGGGGTGGGATGCAACCCATCCGCAAGCGTGCAACCCATCCCGAAACTGCAGTGGGCAGGCAGATGAGGGATCCATCCCGAAACAAAAGTGGGTGGGCCCCGCAGCCCCGGCGCCCCGCCGCAGCCCCGTGACGAACCCCGCGCCCCGCCGCGCGCCCTACACGCGCTCGAAGACGGCGGCGAGCGCTTGGCCTCCGCCGATGCACATGGTCTCGAGGGCGAGGCTGGCGTCCAGGGCCGGCAGCTCGTTCGCGAGTGTCGCGAGCATGCGGATTCCGGTGGCGCCGATGGGGTGGCCGATGGAGATGCCAGAGCCGCGCGGGTTGAGGCGCGGGTCTTCGGCGTCGATGCCCCAGTCGGCGAGGCACGCGAGCACCTGCACGGCGAAGGCCTCGTTGAGCTCGATCACGTCGAGGTCCGCCAGGCCGATGCCTGCGCGCGACAGCGCAAGGGAGGTCGCCGGCACTGGTGCGACGCCGAAGAGGCGCGGGTCGTTGCCCGCTACCGCCCACGAAACCAGCCGAACCGAAGGCGTGAGGCCAAGCGCAGCCGCCCGCTCTGGGGTCGTTACGATGCAGGCGGCGGCCGCGTCGTTCTGCCCGCTCGAGTTGCCGGCCGTGACGGTGGATGCCGGGTCCTTCTTTCCGAGGATCGGCCGGAGGCGGGCGAGGGCCTCGAGCGACGAGTCGGCGCGCGGATGCTCGTCCCGGTCGACGAGCACGTCGCCCTTCCGGCCTGGCACGGTGACGGGCACGAGCTCGGCGTCGAACGCGCCCGATTCCTGCGCGGCGACGGCGCGCTGGTGCGACTGCAGGGCGAAGCGGTCCTGCGCCTCACGGCTGATGCCGTACTCGGAACGCAGCAGCTCGGCGCTGCCCACGTTGCCGTCGGGGCTCGGGTAGTTGACGCCGCCGACGGTCTCCCGGCCGCGGGCGAGGGCATCGTGGAGCATGAGGCCGGCGGGCGGGGTGCCGCGGCGTCCCTGCTCCGTATAGAGGGGAGCGTTCGACATCGATTCGGCGCCGAGGGCGACGACCACGTCGGCGACCCCCGTCTGCACTTCCATCGCGGCGTTCATGACGGCCTGCAGCCCCGAGCCGCAGCGGCGGTCGAGCTGGTACCCCGTCGTGGTGATGGGGAAGCCCGCATCCAGTGCCGCGACCCGCCCGAAGGCCGGCGACTCCATGGAGGGGTACCCCTGCGCGCCGATGACGGAGTCGACGGCGGTGACGTCGAGCCCGCTGCGCGCGACGAGCGCCTCGAGGACGGCGACGCCGAGCGCCCGCGCGTCGAGCGGCGCGAGCGATCCGCCGAGCCGCCCGACGGGCGTGCGGAGCGGTGAGCAGATGACGACCTCGCGGAGCTCGGTCATGCCGAGACCTCCTGCAGGGAATCGGCGACCGTGAAGGCGGCCCCGGTTGCGTCCCGAACCTCGTCGACCGTCACGCCGGGCGCGAGCTCGACGAGCACGAGCCCGGAGTCCGTCACGTCGAGGACGGCCAGGTCGGTGATGATGCGGTCGATGCAGCCCTTGCCGGTGAGGGGCAGGGTGCACTGCTCGACGATCTTCGGCGAGCCGTCCTTCGCGACGTGCTCCATGACGACGAGCACGTGCTCGGCGCCGTTGACGAGGTCCATGGCTCCGCCCATGCCCTTGACCATCTTGCCGGGCACGGCCCAGTTGGCGATGTCGCCCTGTGCGGAGACCTGCATGGCGCCGAGGACGGCGTTGGTGACGCGGCCGCCGCGGATCATGCCGAAGCTCGCAGCCGAGTCGAAGAAGGACGCGCCGGGCAGCACGGTGACGGTCTCCTTGCCGGCGTTGATGAGTTTCGGGTCTGCCTCACCCTCCCACGGGTACGGGCCGACGCCGAGGATGCCGTTCTCGGAGTGCAGCACCACCTCGATGCCGTCGTCGATGTAGTTCGGGATGAGCGTCGGCAGTCCGATGCCGAGGTTCACGTACGAGCCGTCCTTGAGCTCCTTGGCGGCGCGGGCGGCCATCTCGTTCCTGGTCAGCGGCATCAGGCGTGTCCCCTCGAGTCGGTGGATGCGGTCGTTGCGGCGGTTTCGCGCGGCCGGACGGTGGTCTTCTCGATGGGCAGCTCACCGGACTGCTCCGGCGTGAGCACCACGACCCGGTCGACGTAGATGCCGGGCAGGTGGATCTCGTCGGGGTCGAGCTCGCCTGGCTCGACGAGTCGGTCGACTTCGGCGATCGTGATGCGCCCGGCCATACCGGCGAGGGGGTTGAAGTTGCGGGTCGACTTCTCGAAGCGCAGGTTGCCGTGGCGGTCGCCGACGGCGGCGCGCACGAGCCCGAAGTCGGTGCTGATGGCGGTCTCGAGCACGTACTCCTTCGCGGCCCCGAACACGTCGAAGGGGCGCTGCTCCTTGGGGTCGCTCACGAGGCCGACGGTGCCGTCGGGGTTGTAGCGGATGGGCATCCCACCCTCGGAGACCATGGTGCCGGCCCCGGTCGCCGTGTAGAAGGCGGGGACCCCGACGCCGCCAGCGCGCAGGCGCTCGGCGAGGGTGCCCTGCGGGGTGAGCTCGACCTCGATCTCGCCGGACAGGTACTGGCGCGCGAACTCCTTGTTCTCGCCGATGTAGCTCGCGATGACGCGGCGGATGCGCCCTTCGGAGAGCAGCTCGCCGAGGCCCCAGCCGTCGACGCCGCAGTTGTTGGAGACGACCTCGAGGCCGTCGACGCCGAGCGCCTGGATGGCGCGGATGAGGGTGATGGGCACGCCGGAGAGGCCGAATCCCCCGACCGCGAGCGATGCACCCGCCGGGATGTCGGCGACGGCGTCAGCCGCCGAGGCGTAGGTCTTATCCACGTTCTGCTCCTTCGTTGGGGCTGGATTCTGGGGTCTCTGCGGTGTCCGCGGTGCCGTCGGCACCGGCGGCGTCGAGGTCCGCGAAGACCCCCTTGGCGATGCCGAGGGCCCCGTTGGCGGGAGGCAGCCCGGCGTAGAGCGCGGTGTGCAGGATGACTTCGGCGATCTCGGCGCGCGTGAGGCCGTTGGTGAGGGCGGCGCGCACGTGCATCCGGATCTCTGCCTCGTGCGATCCGGTGACGAGGCTCGCGAGCGTCGCGATGGACCGCTCGCGGCGGGACAGCTCGTCGCGCGCCCAGATCTCGCCCCACGCGTAGCGGGTGATGAAGTCCTGGAACGGTGCGGTCTCTGCGGTCGTTCCGGCGACGGCGCGGTCGACGTGCGCGTCGCCGAGCACCTCGCGGCGCACGCGCATGCCCTGCTCGTGCGCGCTCGTCGCACCGGGCTGCGCCGGCGAGACGGATGCGCGCAGGTGCGTCGTGAGGAGGCGGGCCGCGGCGTCCGGGTCTTCGAGCGCGGCGAGGTGGGCGGTGCCGGCGATGGTCGAGTGGTAGCCGTTCGGGATGCGCTCGGTGAGCGTCTGCATGGCTTCCGGCGTCGTGACGGCGTCGTGTTCGCCGCTCACGACGAGCACGGGTGCGCGCAGCGAGCCGAGCGATGCGGTGCGGTCGAAGGCGGCGAGCGCCTCGTTGCAGCGCGCGTACGACTCGTCGTCGATGTCGATGAGCGTCGAGAGGGATCGCGCGGCCGGAGAGAGCGGGTGCTGCTCGAGGAAGCCGGGCGCGAACCACCGTTCGGCGCTGCCCGTGACGAGCGACGCGGTTCCGGATGCGCGCACCGCGGCGGCCCGCTGCTCCCATCCCTCGGTGGTGCCGATCTTCGAGTCGGTGCAGAAGAGCGCGAGGCTCTTGACGCGCTCGGGGTGCGCGAGGGCCAGCTCGAGGGCGATGGCGCCGCCGAGGGAGAGACCTGCGAGGTGGAATGCGCCGCCGCCGGCTTCCTCGACGACCCCGAGGACTGCATCCGCGAGCTCGGCGATCGTGAATGGCTCGGTGACGGCGGGGCTGGAGCCGTGGCCGGGGAGGTCGACGCGCAGGATGCGGAGCGTGCTGCCGGGTGTCGAGGCGCGCAGAGCTTCGACGGTGCCGTCCCAGAGCGCCATGGTGGTGCCGAGCGATGGGAGCAGCACCAGCAGTTCGTTCTGGGCCGCGGGCTGCGTGCCGGGGGCGAAGGCGCCCTTGAGCCGTGGGATCGTCATGCCGTCTCCTCGCTGTTCGTGCTGTCGTCTGCGTCGCTGTCGCTGTCCGCGTCGGTGTCGGTGTCGCTATCGCGATCCTGGCTGGCGTCCTGGTAGAGGAACCGGCTGATTGCGGCGTTGACGACGCGGTTCGCGGCCTGCAGCGTGACCTGGTCGGCGCCCGCGACGGCGGAGTCGGCGAGGTGGTGCCGCGCCGTCTCACGCTCGACGGTGACGCGGTCGAGGGATGCGGCGAGGCGTCGGGCAGACACGCTGGCGAGCTCGAGGAGGCGGCGCAGCGCATCCCATTCGGCGTGCCATTCGCCGGCCGGTCGTTCGTCCTGGGAGATGGCGGCGGAGGCAACGGTCGCGAGGAGGCCGGGCGCCTGGAGGGCGTTCGAGACGACGACGATGGGGGCGACGGGGTTCTGCTTGTGGGGCATCGCCGAGGAGGCCCCGCCGCCGGCGAGCGACAGTTCGCCGACGCGTTCGCCGGAGGAGGTGACGAGGTCGCGTCCGATGCGCCCGAGGGCTGTGCACACGGCAGTCGCGGCGCTCGCGACGGCGAGCACCGGGGTGCGCTCGGCGTGCCAGGAGCGGCGGGGGTCGTCGAGGCCGAGGCCCGCCGCGAGGTGCGCCCGCAGGATGCTCGTGGTCTGCGCGCCGGACCCGAGCCGGTCGGCTGCCTCGCCGGTGCCGACGGCGCCGCCGAACTGCACGGGGTAGTCGAGGGCGTCGATGGCCGCGATGGCGGAGGTGACGCCGTCGAGCCAGCCCGCGAACTGCACGCCGAGTGTGCTCGCGGCGGCCTGCCGGCCGAGCGTGTAGGCGACGCGGGGCGAGCGGCGTTCGGCGTCGGCGAGGCCCTGGAGGCGGGTGCCGGTCGCGGCGAGGTCGGCGCGTACAGCGGCGAGCGCGTCGCGCGCGTGCAGCATGCTGGCGGAGTCGACGATGTCCTGGCTCGTCGCACCCGCGTGCAGGCGTGGGGCCTCGACGCCGGCGGTGGCGAGCGAGGCGCGCAGCTGGCGCACGAGCTCCGGAACCATCACGCCGTCCGACTCGAAGCCGTCGCGCAGCCCGTCGGCATCGAGGTCGGCGGTCTCGACGGCACGTGCGGATGCGGTGGCGTCCTTCGTCTCGAGCGCCGCCCACGCGAGCAGCAGCTCGGCTTCGACGCGGAGCATGCCATGCACGAGTGCGCCCTGCTCGTCCCCACCTTCCCGGCGCACGGTCACAGCTCCTGGCCGAAATCGAAGAAGACCGTCTCGCCGTCGCCCTGGAGGCGGATGTCGAAGCGGTAGCTGCCGGGCGCATCCGGTGTCGCGATGAGGGTGGCGCGGCGCTCGGGGGCCAGTCCGGCGAGCACGGCGTCTGTCTCGTTCTCGGCGGGCTGGTCGCCGAAGTAGGCGCGCGTGAAGAGGTGGTGGAGGAGGCCCCGCGCGAAGATCGTGACGAGCAGGTAGGGGGCGGCTCCCGCATCCCGTCGCCCTGGCTTGATGGTCGTGAACGAGTAGTGGCCGTCGCGGTCGGCTGGTGCGCGGCCGAAGCCCGTGAACGTGTAGCCGTCGCGTTCGAGGCTGCCGCGCTGCGCGACCGGCTGGCCGTCGGCGTCGAGCCCCCACAGCTCGAGGATCGCATCGGGTACCGTCTCGCCCGCACCGTCGGTGACGGTGCCGTGGAGGCGGATCGCGTCGGGTCGCCAGGGGGCGGCGATCTCGCCGCCGCGCTCGTAGGGCAGGGCGTAGCCGTAGAAGGGCCCGACGGTCTGGGACGGCGTCTGGCCGAGCGGTGCCGCCTCGGTGGTGGTGGGTTCAGGCATGGTCGGTGTCCTCCGGTTCCATCCACGTGGACTTCGAGCCGGTGAGCACGATGTCCCACTTGTAGCCGATCGCCCACTCGTGCTCGCTGACATCGTGGTCGTAGTTCGCGACGAGTCTTGCGCGTGCGGCTGGGTCGACGATGGACTGGTAGATGGGGTCGAGCGCGAAGAGCGGGTCGCCGGGGAAGTACATCTGCGTGATGAGGCGCTGCGTGAACTGCGTGCCGAACAGCGAGAAGTGGATGTGCGCGGGGCGCCACGCGTTGCGGTGGTTCTTCCACGGGTAGGCGCCCGGCTTGATGGTGGTGAGCCGGTACTCGCCGTCGTCGCCCGTGATGATGCGGCCGACGCCCGTGAAGTTCGGGTCGAGGGGGGCGGGGTGCTGGTCGCGCTTGTGCACGTAGCGTCCGGCGGCGTTGGCCTGCCAGATCTCGACAAGCTGGCCACGCACGGGGCGGCCTTCACCGTCGAGGATGCGGCCGGAGACGATGATGCGCTCGCCGATGGGTTCGCCGTTGTGCTGGATCGTGAGGTCGGATTCTTCGGCGGCGACGTCGGTGTGTCCGAACGCGGGAGAGACGAGTTCGATCTCCTCGGGGTCGGCGCGCACGAGTGCGTGCGTGGGGTGGCGCAGCGCGACGGATCGGTAGGGCGCAAAGTCGCGCAGCGGGTGGCTGCGGGTGTCGTCGGCGTGCGCGGTGTGCATGTCGGCGATCTGCTGCGAAATGTGCGCCTGGGTGACCAGCGAGTCGACGGGGCCGTCGAGCTGCTCCGGCTGTTCCTGCGGGGCGCTCATCGTGCATCCACGAACGGGAGGCCGGCGTACTGCTCAGCGAGGCTGACCTGGGCGGCGTGCGAGGAGGTGACGTAGCGGATCTGCCCGAGCTGGCGTTGGAAGTCGAAGGCGCTCTGCTCGGCGGATCCGTCGGCGGGGTGCACGTGGAGCATGTCGGTCATCCACTGCGAGAAGTGCTGCACCTTCCACTGCCGGTCGAGCGCTTTGTCGCTGTACTGCTCGAGACCGGTGTCGTCGCCCGCGTAGTGGGCTTGGAGGGCTTCGGCGAGCAGGGCGACGTCGGCGATGGCCGAGTTGAGGCCTTTCGCGCCGGTCGGGGGCACGATGTGGCCGGCGTCGCCGACGAGGTAGAGGCGGCCGTAGTTGAGGGTGGAGACGACGAAGCTGCGCATGGGCAGGATCGATTTCTCGGTGATGGGGCCTTCGGTGAGGGTCCAGCCTTCGGTGCCGAGGCGCGTCTGGAGGGCTTCCCAGATGCGCTCGTCGCTCCAGTTGGCGATGTCGTCGTCGGGGCTGACCTGCAGGTAGAGGCGCGAGACGGTGGTGGAGCGCATGGAGTGCATGGCGAAGCCGTCGCGGTGGAGCGCGTAGATGAGGTCGTCGGTGGAGGGGGCGACGTCGGCGAGGATGCCGAGCCACGCGAAGTCGTAGACGCGCTCGGCGACCTCGAGGGTGCCCTCGGGGAAAGCCTGGCGGCAGACGCCGTGGTAGCCGTCGGCGCCGATGATGTAGTCGCAGTCGAGGGTGATGCGCTCCCCGTTCGGGGACGTGTAGGCGACGGATGCGCGTTCCCCGTCGATCTGCGTTGCGTCGGTTTGCGCCGATTCGAACTTCGTTGATTCGATCTGGGTCGGCTGAACGTCGGTGGCTTCGAAGATGAGCTGCGAGCCGAGCCGCTCGTGTTCGGCGACGAGGTGGTGGACGAGCGCCTGCTGGCCGTAGACGGTGACGGTGCGGCCGGTGAGCTCGGCGAAGTCGATGTGGTGGCGTTCGCCCTCGTGCTGCAGGTAGATGCCGTGGTGGGTGAGGCCGTTGGCCTTGAGGTCGGCGTCGAGGCCGTACTTCCCGAGGAGGTCGACGGAATCCTGTTCGAGCACGCCGGCGCGGATGCGCCCAAGCACATAGTCCTTGTCGCGCGCCTCGAGAATGCGGTAGTCGATCCCCGCCTGGCCGAGGATGTGGCCGAGCAGCAGGCCAGCCGGCCCGGCTCCGATGATCGCCACCTGCGTGGACTGGCGCATGCCCGTCGCGGTGCTCTCGCCTGCCTCGGCGCTCTGGCCGTGGCTCTCGTCGTTCGTCATCGAACGCCTCTCGTCGTTGGGAAGGATGAGACGAGTGTGCGGGGCGGGCGGATGCAGTGGGCGGGTGCTTCCGCTGAGTGGAAGGTTCGGAAGTCGTGGGGCGCCCGGGCCGCGAAGTCTGCGAGGCCCGCTCGACGGCTCAGCACTGTCGCAAAACCGACGGCGGCTACATGAGTCCGTTGATGAAGTTGTGACACATGGTTTTGAGAACCGCGCGACTTAGACTCACGCGCGACCTGGGCCGGGCCCCACCTCGGAGGTGAGACGTCTCGTAACCCTAGGGTTTTGCGGCTGCGAAAGACGCACGTTCGGTGCGTCAGTGAGTTGGGTGCCGGAGGCGGTAGCCCGTGCTGCGCTCGAATCGCGGACTGCTTCACCTGCTACGTTTCGCGCATGGGAACGAATGGCGAGCACAGTGTGTTGACCAGCTCGGACTTGCCAAAACTTCACACGGTGAATCCGGGCACTGTGTTCACCAGCTCCGATGGCCGGGTATGGCAAGCGGGGCCGGGTAAGTGGGAGCTCCGAGCAACGGGTGCGGGTTCCGGGTTCGCTAGGAACAGGCGACGCGCTCATGTGCTGTACGGGGTCACGATTGTCTACCTGGTTGTCCTCATCTTCACTGCACCCCTAATCGACGACTACTGGGGGCGAGTCTTCTTCAGCTCGACCTTCGTAATCCCCTTAGCGTGCGGGTTCTGGTTCAGCCGTCGAGCGTCAAAGTCCGGGCGCGACGACTAGACACAGCCAAGTGTGACCATCCTTGGTCGTGGCCGTCGGCATCTGGGGAGTGAGGGCGACGTGCGGATGGAATCGATGTCGCACAGCGAGTCGTTGCTCTCCGGTGAGACATCTCAAAACCCATGGGTGGTGTCAGCCGGTCGTCGCAACACCTGGTCTTGGTGGGTTCGAGAGTAGCTCTTCGAGGGCGCCTGCAGGGGTTCTGCCGCCGAGGG
>NZ_PSXZ01000007.1:0-56722 GCF_002931375.1 Pseudoclavibacter sp. RFBJ3
GGCAGGGGCAGTTCAGCGGGTCAGGGGCAGGCGGGGCCAGGGAGGGACCAGATGGCAGGCGGGTCAGGCGCGGGTCAGGAGAGGTGGCCGGTGACGAGGCGCCGCACGACTCCGGTGAGGACGTCGAGACCGGCGACGAGGTCGGCGGGCTCCGTGTACTCCCCCTCGTTGTGCGAGATGCCGTCGACGGAGGGCACGAACAGCATGACCGTCGGCACGAGCTCCTTCATGTTCGTCGAGTCGTGGCCGGCGACGGTCATGATCTCGTCGTTCGAGAGGCCGAGTTCCTCGGCGACGGAGCGGGCCAGATCGACGCCTGCTGGCTGGTACGGGTTGACGTCCCACGAGTGCGACAGGGTGCGCTCGATCTCGACGTGGGCCTTCGCCTCGATCTCCGCGAAGCGCGCGTCCAGGAGGGCGTTGGCCTCGGCGAGCAGGGCTTCGTCGTCGCTGCGCAGGTCGAGCAGCAGCGTCACCTCGCTCGCCACGACGACGGGCGAGTTCGGGTAGACGTCGAGCTGCCCGACGGCCGTGTGCAGCTTGCCAGGGAAGCGGTCAGTGAGCTCGCGCGCGAAGACGACGAGCAGGGACGCGCCGTACAGGGCATCCTTGCGGTCTTCCATGACGGTCGCCCCCGAGTGGGCCTGCTCGCCCTTGACGACGACCCGGTACTTGCTGGCAGCCCAGGTCGCGGTCACGAGCCCGATGGTCGTGCCGGCGTTCTCGAGCAGGCGGCCCTGCTCGATGTGGATCTCTGCGCACAGCGCCGCGACGGGACCGGTGCCCTCGCCGAGGAAGCCGGTGGGCCGCAGCGCCTCCTCGACGCTGATTCCGGCCTTGTCACGGACGGCGAGGGCCTTCTCGAGCGGCAGCACGCCCGTGTAGACGGACGATCCCATCATGGAGGGCACGAAACGCGAGCCCTCCTCGTTGAACCAGTTGACGACGGCGACGTTGTACTTCACGCCGTCGATGCCGCCGGCGGCTGCCTCGTCGGCGATGCGGAACGCCGCGTGCGCCGCGGCGAGCACGCCGTAGGCGCCGTCGTACTTGCCGGCGGTCGGCTGCGAGTCCATGTGCGAGCCGATGAGCACGAACGGCGCACCGGGGACGAGCTCGAGCAGGCCGAACTGGTTGCCGATCCGGTCGTACTCGACGGTGAAGCCGCGCCCTTCGAGCAGCGCCTGGAACCAGCGGCGCTGCGCGTTGTCGGCGTCGCTCGCGGCCTGGCGGTCGACGCCGCCGTGCCCCGTCGCCCCGAACTCACCCATCGTGTCGAAGTCGCGCAGGAAGCTCTCGTGCGCGGCGGCGGGGGTGGATGCTGTTGCGTCTGCCTGCGCGTGCGGCAGGCCGGGCTTGTCTGTCATGAAGTGCTCCCGGTGGGGTCGGCTGGTGCGCCGAGCTCGGCGATGATGTTGAGCGCTGGCTGCGATTCGTAGCCGGCGAGTGCCGCGTCCGACCACCAGGCCGTGTGCGGAGTGATGAGCGTGCCGGGGTCGGTGCGCATGGCGTCACTCGGGTGCGGGGGCTCCCCGTCGAGGACGTCGGCGGCGTAGGTACGCAGGGAGCCGTCAGCCAGGGCGGCCTGAACGGCGGCCTCGTCGACCAGGCCGGCCCGCGAGACGTTGACGACGACGGCGCCGTCCGGCAGAAGGGCGAGTGCCTCGGCGCCGATGATGCCCCTCGACTCTGGGGTGAGCGGCAGGTGGAGGCTCAACGAGTCGGAGGAGCGCAGGAGCTCCTCGAGGGAGCCGACGAGCTCGACGCCGTCCGGTGCCGCCTGCGCGTAGGGGTCGAAGGCGAGGATGCGACCGAAGCTGGGGCGCGCGATCTCGGCGAGCCTGCCGCCGATGCGGCCGAGCCCGACAAGACCGAGCGTGAGCGTGCTGAGGCGGCGCGGCACGCGGAGGCGCTCGGTGGCCTCGTCCGTCCACTCTCCGCTCCGCACGAGCTGCAGGCTCCGCAGCAGGGAGCGCTCGGCGGCGAGCAGCAGCGTGAGCGCGTGCGCCGCGACCTCCTCAGTCGCGACCCCAGCGAGGGTCACGATCTTCACGCCTCTGGCGGCGGCCGCATCCGCGTCGATCATGTCGGTGCCGACGGAGCTCGTCGCGAGGAGCCGGAGCGATGGGAGCTGCGCGAGCACGTCCGCCGTGATGCGGGCGTAGCCGACGACCGCGGCGACGGCGGCGAGGTGCTCGCGGGGCACGACCGCGTCGGGTCCCGGTGCGGTCGGCAGCTCGAGGTGGGCGGTTGCGTAGCCCGCTTCCCGCAGGAGCCTCGAGGCGGGCTCCTGCGCGAGGTCGGTCGTGTCGGTGAAGATCACCAGTGGACGTGTCATGTCAGCTCGCCTACTTGAGCACGCGCGCCAGGAAGCGCTTCGTGCGTTCGTGCCTGGGGTTCTGGATGACGTCCTCCGGGGCGCCCTCCTCGACGATGACTCCGCCGTCCATGAACACGACACGGTCGCAGACGTCGCGCGCGAAGCCGATCTCGTGCGTGACGACGACCATGGTCATGCCCTCCTTGGCGAGCTTCGTCATGACCTGCAGCACCTCGCCGACGAGCTCCGGGTCGAGTGCCGAAGTGGGCTCGTCGAAGAGCAGCACGCTGGGCTTCATGGCGAGCGCACGGGCGATCGCGACCCGCTGCTGCTGCCCGCCGGACAGCTGCGACGGGTAGTTGTCGCCCTTGTCTGCGAGGCCGACCTGCTCGAGCAGCTCCTTGGCGGCAGCGATGGCCGCCGACTTCTTGTGTCCGAGGATCTGCACGGGCGATTCGATGATGTTCTCGATCGCCGTCATGTGCGGGAACAGGTTGAAGCGCTGGAAGACCATGCCGATGTCCCGACGGCGCTTCGCGATCTCGTTCGGCCGCAGCTCGTAGAGCTTGCCGTTCTTCTCCTTGTAGCCGACGGGCTCCCCCGCCACCCTGATGACGCCGCGGTCGGCGGTCTCGAGGTGGTTGAGGCAGCGCAGGAGCGTCGACTTCCCGGAGCCTGATGGCCCGAGGATGCTGACGACCTCGCCGGCGTGCACGTCGAGCGAGATGTCCTTGAGCACTTCGACGCTGCCGAACGACTTCGCGACGTTGCGCAGCTCGATCATGGGTGCGGTGGGTGCGGATGCGGGCATCAGCGGATTGCCTCTCTGCTTGTTCCTGCAGACCTGCGGTTGGGCAGAATCGAGGTGAGCACTCGCTTCCACACGGGTTCCGGGGTCGTGAAGCCGCGGGACTTGCCGAGCTTGCGCTCGAGGAAGCCCTGGCCGATGCTCGCGATCGAGGTGAGGATCAGGTACCAGATGCTCGCGACGAGCAGCATCTCCATGCGGCTGAAGTCGGCGGCGCCGATCTGCTGGGCTCGCGTGAGGAGGTCTCCAGCGCCGATCACCGACACGAGCGACGTCTCCTTGAGGAGCGTGACGAGCTCGTTGCCCATGGGCGGCACGATGGAGCGCAGCGCCTGCGGGAGGATGATGCGGAACATGATCTTGCCCTGCGTCATGCCGAGCGCCTCGGCCGCCTCCTTCTGGCCCGGGTCGATGGAGATGATGCCGCCGCGGATGATCTCCGACATGTAGGCGGATTCGTTGGCCGCGAGGCCGAGGACGGCCGCGGTGAGCGGCAGGATGAGGGCGTTCGTGTCGAGTTGGATGAAGATCAGGTCGATCTGCGGGAAGAACAGCGCGAGGTTGAACCAGATGAGGATCTGCACCAGGATCGGCGTCCCGCGGAAGATCCACACGAATCCGCTCGAGATGGCGCGAAGCACCCCGTTGCTGGAGATGCGCATGACGGCGAGGGTGATGCCGCCGATGATGCCGAGGATCATGCTCACCACGGTCAGCATGATGGTGATGAGGAGGCCCTGCATGATGGCCTCTGCGAAGACTCTCGAGCCGACCTTCTCCCAGCGGATGCTCGATCCCGTCGCGACGTCGTAGACGAGCTTCGCGAGGAAGAGGAGCACGATCGCGGCGAAGATCCATTGGCCGTAATGCCGCAGCGGGACGATTTTGGGGGCGTCGGCCGCGGGCGCGGCGGGGGCGGTGGTGACCGCTCCCGTCGCGCCCGTGGAGGGGCCGGTCGAGGTGTTCACTGTTCTTCAGCTCCGTTGTTGTTCGTCAGTCTCCGCGGGGCCTATTCGGCGCCGTTGATGGTGACTTCCTCGACGGCGCCGCCTTCCTGACCGTGGGAGGTCAGGATCTCGGTGTAGGTGCCGTCGTCGATGAGGGACTGGACCGCCGCCTGGATGGCTGCGCTCAGCTGGTTGTCCTTCGCGACTGCCATGCCGAGGGGCTCTGGCTGGAAGGGCTCCTCGTTGGCGAGCTCGAAGCCGCTTGCCTGCTCGACGTTGTAGCTCGCGACCGGGTACTGGCTGACCGACGCTGCTGCGCGGCCGGACTGCACCTGGATGAGGGCGTCGTTGTCGGTGGCCTGCGCGGAGATCTCGATGGGGCTCGATGCGCAGATGTCGGTGTTGAAGGCTTCGAGGATGCCCTGCTGCGCGGAGTCGCGGAGCACGGAGACGGCCTTGCCGCAGAGGTCTGCCTCGGCGGTGATGCCCTCCGGGTTGCCTTCTGCGACGACGATGCCCTGGCCGGCGTTGAAGTAGTCGACGAAGTCGTAGTTCTCCTGGCGCTCGGGGGTGTCGGTCATGGCGGCGACGACGACGTCGTAGCGTGCCGTGTCGAGCGACGGGAGGAGCGTGTCGAATGCGACGTTCTCGATCTGGACCTCGAGGCCGAGCTTCTGCCCGACGGCCTTGATGAGGTCCATGTCGAGGCCGATGACGGTGGCGCCGTCGGCGTCGAGGTACTCGTAGGGCGGGTAGTACGCCTCGGTGCCGACCGTGAGGGTGCCGGCGTCGGCGATCTCCTGCGGGAGGAGCGCGACGGCCGCCTCGTCCACGGCGACCTCGGAGACGTCGGCCTCCGGCGCGTCACCGGACGAGCATCCGGCGAGCAGTGCGGTGAGGGCGACGAACGAGGCGCCAGCCAGGCCCGCCTTCATGAGCTTCTTGGATGCCATGTGAATTTCTCCTTCTCTTGATCACCAGCAGTGATCATCTGTAGGCAACATGCGTAATCTAGGAGGCAACTTGCCGCCGGAGGCGCCAAGTCACGCAGGGTTTACAAGGGCGTTACGTGCCGAGCGATCGCTCGGTCTGTGCCGGTGAACGACAGTAGTGGGTCGGGCAAGGTCAGGTCGTGCCTCCCCACGCGGCAGGGGCGAGCACCCAGAGGAGTTCGACCCCCTCTGTCGAGTCGCGCGTGTGCCACGTGTGCGGCTCGCGACCGTCGAGCGTTATCGAGTCCCCGGATTCGAGTTCCCACGTCTCGGAGGCGAGCACCACCGTGATCGACCCGCGCAGCACGTGCAGGAAATCGACCTCGCAGTTCACGGAGTACAGCTCCTCCCCGCCGGTTCCGGACATGCCGGCGTCGACGCGGGAGCGCACGACCTGGAAGCGCGGGTCGTTGCGGGGGCTGAGCAGGCGCTCGTACACGTTGGTGCCGCCGAGGTTGATCTGCGGTGCGTCGTCGAAGCGGACGAGCTGCGCATCCGGTGCGCTGAAGAGCTCTCCGACCTCGATGTTGAGCACGTCGCAGAGCAGCACGAGCGTGGAGACGCTCGGCGACGTCTGGTCGCGCTCGACACGGCTGAGGAAGCTCTTGCTGAGCCCCGTCGCGCTGGCGAGCTGCTCGATCGTCATCTGGCGAAGCTGGCGCACCGACCGGAGCCTGCCGCCGATGGCGGCGGGCTCGTTGCGCGGCACGACGGGCAGGGCTCTCATCGGTGGACCGCCGGCCGGTGGGTGTGGGTCGCCTCGAACAGCTCGAGGGTGGCGGGCAGCACGAGCACGCGGGGCCCTGGGGTGCGGATGCTCGCGGCGAGCTCGTCGGCGAGCGTGTCCAGCTCCACGGCCCTCGACTCGATGCCGAACGCACGCGCAACCGCCAGGTAGTCGGGGCCCGTGAGCTCGGTCGCCGTGGCCCGCCCGTAGGCCTCGTTCATGTAGCCGCGCAGCACGCCGTAGCCGCCGTCGTCGACGACGAGCCAGGTCACGCTGAGCTGCGACTGCGCGAGTGTGGACAGCTCGGCGACACCGTAGAGCCCTCCGCCGTCGCCGGAGATCGCGACGACGGGGGCGCCGTTCGGCGTCTCGCGCGAGCGGGAGGCGAAGGAGGCGCCGATGGCCGCCGGCAGCCCGAAGCCGAGCCCGCCGCACTGCCCGTTCTCGTACACGCCGCCGCGCGCATCCCACGCCGACCAGGCCCAGTAGGCGCTGATCGTCATGTCCCAGAAGGTCGCGACCTCGTCGGGGATGGCCGACCGCAGGGTGTCCATGAGCTCCCGCTCCGTGGCGAGGGGCTGCGCGTCGAGCCTGCCGCGCACGGTCGCGAGGAGCTCATCGATGGCGGGGCGCGCATCCGCTCGCTCTCCGAGCTCGCTCGCGCGGAGGCGGTCGAGGACTCCCTGGAGTGCCAGGCCCGCGTCGGAGCGGAGCGTGATCGTGCCCTCGTGGTTCGCGCCGAGCACACGCGCGTCGGCGTCGATGTGGATGACGGTGCCCGTCGGGGCGAGTCGGAAGTAGTTCGACGAGAGTTCACTCAGGCCCGTGCCCACGACGAGCAGCACGTCGGCGGCTTCGAGGAACTCGGTGGTCGCGATGTCCTCGATCCACCCCTCGGCCGAGAGCGGATGCGCCCACGGGAAGGCGCTGCGGCCGCCGTAGGTCGTGACGACGGGGGCCTGCAGCTGCTCGGCGAGCTGCTCGAGCAGTTCCCCGGCGCCGGAACGGACGACGCCCCCGCCCGCGTAGATGCGCGGCGTCGAGGACTCGGCGAGGAGCCTCGCGACGGCGTCGAGCTGCGCGCCCGTGGCCTCTGGAGCGAGCGCGTACGCCTCCGCCGCGAGGCCGCCGAGCTGCCCGTCCGCGAGCTCGACGCTCGCCTGCTGCACGTCGTGCGGCACCTCGACGTAGACGGGGCCAGCCGGGGCGCTCTGCGCCGTGCGCCACGCCTCGACGAGGGTCGGCACGATCTGGTCGACCGAGCGGATGCTCCACGTGCCCTTGGCGATGCCGCGGAAGTGCGACTCCTGGTCGCGCAGCTCGTGCAGGTAGCCGTGGGCCTGGCCGCCGATACCGGGGGTTGGCACCTGCGCCGAGATGAGCAGCACGGGCGAGCTCGCCGTCGCCGCCTCCTGCAGACCGGGGAGCGCCGTCAGCGCTCCGGGGCCGGCCGAGAGCAGGAGCGGGGTGACGGTTCCGGTGACGCGTGCGTGCCCATCCGCCATGAACGCCGCGTTGTTCTCGACTCGCGCACCGAGGTAGTCGAGCGACGAGTCGCCGAGCGCGTCGAACATGGGCAGCGCGTGCTGGCCGGGCAGTCCGACCACTCGCTCAGCGCCGAGCGCCTCGAGCGTTCGGATGACGAGCTCCCCGCCGGTGACGTTCTCTGACATCGCTTACCAGTCCCTCTGGAGTTCCATGGTCGAGCAGTGCAGCCCGCCGCCGTTCTTGTTGATCTCGCGGTAGGTGACGGGGATGATCTCCACGCCGTACTTCGAGTTGAGGAGCTCCGCCGTGCGGGGCAGGTGGGAGGGGAAGAGCAGCTTGCGGCGGTCGAGGGTCAGGAGGTTGCAGGCCCAGTCCTCCTGGGGTGCGACGTCGACGGTCTCGATGCCGAGCTTCCAGAGCGCGTCGAGGAAGTCATAGGGCGCGATGCGCGAGTTCACGAGCGCGAGGTCGTCGTCGAGCATGGCGCAGCACAGGTCGAGGTGGATCTGGTAGCCGGGCATCTGCGAGTGGACGAGCTCGATGCCCTGCTCCTCGAGGATGTTCCTGAGCTGACGGTAGCCTTCGAGGTTGCAGCGCACGGAGGTGCCGAAGAACGCGAGGTCGGGGCGCACCTTGATGAAGCTGCCGCCCTCCACGAGTCCCGTGCCCGTGATCGTGCCGAGGATCGGCATGCCCTGGGCCGCAACGGTCTGCGTGATCGACTGCTCCTCGCCTCGCCGCATGCGCGGTGCGAGGCGGCCGATGATCGCGCCGCCGGGGATCGTGACGAGCGGGTCGCGGGTGAAGACCGACTTCGTGAAGCTGGGGGCGAGGTCGGGGGCCATGACGACCTCGACCTCGTTGTCCTCGAGCACCTGCACGAAGCTGTCGAACTCGCTGTGCAGCTTCTCGAGGTCGGGGAACTCGCGGCCAGACCAGTACCAGCGGCGATCCGGGTCGACGTAGGCGCCGATCTCGGGCATCCAGGTCGACTCCCCCGCCTTCTCGACGGCTTCGAGGCCGGCGCTGGGGCGGCGCATCATGATGGTGCGGAGGCGTCCGACCTCGTCCTGCGCACCCCACTTGCGGCCCCAGTAGGCGGGCAGCTCGGAGTCGGCGAGGAAGCCGGGTTCGGCCTCAGGGCCGAGGAGGCGGTGGAAGGCGCCGTCTGACATCTCGAGGGTGGGGTCGACGTCGGTCATGTGAAAACCTTTCGTGGTCGCGTCGTTGCGACTCCGAGAAGTTTCGCTCACGACATCATGCGTTGTCTAGTGCGAAACTACGGTTGCTCGTTTCCGAGCACGTGACGCCCATGTTTCGAGCCCGTAACTTCTGCCGAATCCAGGCACGATGCGGCGCCCGTCACCCAGCAGCGGGATCAGGGCAAGCACCCGGATCAGAGCAGCGGGATCTCCTCTGCAGGGGCCTCGCCGAGTGCCTCTCGCAGCAGCGGCAGCGCCGCCGTCCAGGCCATCGTCTCGATCTCGGCCGACGTCGAGTCCGCAGCGAGCCCTTCGAGCTCCTCGAAACCCGAATGGCGCACGGTCAGCGCCGACCCGCCGTCTGCCGGCTCGATCGTGAACTCGACGACGGTGCTGTTCTGCGGCTGCGGGTCCTCCTCCGGCACCGCGGCGAGGCGGTAGCCGAAGCGACGAGGCGACTCCACGAGCGTGACCTCGCCGCGGAACGTGCCGTGCTCCGGCCAGTGGACGGCGAGCACTCCCCCGGGCTCTGCCTCGATCGTCGCGCCACCGAACGCGTACCAGCTCGCAAACGACTCCTGCTCCGTGAGCATGCTCCAGAGCCGCTCCGGTGCGGCCTCGAAGGTGATGGACTTCTCGACGATCTCGGGCGCGTCAGCCATGGTCGCTCCTCAGCTCGGTGGACGTTCGACTCCCCATCTTCGCAAATCTCGGCAGGAAGAGCGTCCGAGGCCAGACGAACGGAGGGCCCGGCACCAGAAGTCTCTGGTGCCGGGCCCTCCGTCTGCTGAGCAGGCTCAGTGACCCATCGGGATCTCCGCGTCGGCGCGCTTCGGCGTCGACTTCACGAAGAACGTGCCGATGATGGTGACGAGCGAGATGCACGCACCAACGAGGAAGGCAGAGTGGATGCCCTGCGCCTCCGCCGAGATGGGCGCGAGGCCCTCACCGGCCGCCGCGAGCGTCGAGTTGGCCATGACGACGACGAACATCGCCGTGCCTGCGGCGCCGGCCAGCTGCTGCGCCGTGGTCACGACGGCGGAGCCGTGCGAGTACCTCGACTTGGGCAGGTCGCCGAGCGCGCTGGTCATGAGCGGCGTGAACATGAGCGCGAGGCCGATCGAGAGGGTGACGTGGGCGGCGATGACCATCCACTGCTCGGAGTTCTCGCCGAGCATCGTCATGCCCCAGATCGCCGTGCTCACGACGAGCGAGCCGGGGATGATGAGCGGCTTGGTGCCGAACCGGTCGAAGAGACGACCGACGAACGGCGCGAGCAGACCCATCGTGAGGCCACCCGGCAGCAGGGTGAGGCCAGCGCGGAGGGTGTCGTAGCCGAGCACCTCCTGCATGTAGATGGGCAGCAGGATGATCGTGCCGAACAGCGACATGAAGCTCACCGCGAGGAGGATGAGCGACACCGTGAACTGGCGGCTCGTGAAGACGCGCAGGTCGAGGAGCGCGGAATCCGTCTTCTGGCGCGCGATCTGGCGCCAGATGAACGCGCCGAGCGCGAGCACGCCGACGAGGATCGGGACGAACGCGGGGACGACGGCCGTCGCCGAGCTCTCGCCGAGCCCGGAGAAGCCGTAGACGAGTCCACCGAACGCGAAGGCGGAGAGGATGACGGAGAGCACGTCGATCTTCGCCTGGCGCGGCTCGGTGACGTTCTTGATGAACAGGGCTCCGAGCACGAGCGCGACGATGGCGATCGGGAGGACGAAGCCGAACATCCAGCGCCACTCGAAGACCTGCAGGATGAGGCCGGAGACCGTCGGTCCGATTGCGGGTGCCACGGAGATGACGATGGAGATGTTGCCCATCGTGCGGCCACGACGCTCCGGCGGGACCATGTTGAGCACGGTCGTCATGAGCAGCGGCATCATGATGGCGGTACCGGAGGCCTGCACGATGCGGCCGAGGAGCAGGACCTCGAAGCCGGGCGCGAGGAAGCAGAGCAGTGTTCCGAGCGAGAAGAGGATCATCGCCGCCATGAACACCTGGCGCACGTGGAACCGCTGCAGCAGGAAGCCCGTGATGGGGATGACGACGGCCATGACCAGCATGAAGGCGGTCGTGAGCCACTGGCCGGTCGCCAGCGGGATACCGAGGTCGGCGTTGAGGGCGGGCAGGGCCACGCCCATGATCGTCTCGTTGAGGATGACGACGAACGCGGAGACGAGCAGGAGTGGGATCACGAAGCGAGTGCGCGGGTCCGCGCCGAGCTCGCTCGTGGAGGCGGCTGCGCCCGCGGATGCGGACTCAGCTGGGGTCGGTTCGGCGTCGCGGGTCGCGGTGCGCGAGTCGGTCACAGTACTCCTTGAGAGGTTCAGATCTTGGCGTGCGGGCATGCCCGCACGGTCGGGGCTAACGCGGCGACCGCCCTCCGCATTCCCCGGCGCGTCGCTCACGTCAGGCTGAGGAAGCCGGCCTCATCGAACACCTCGACGCCTCGCGCCGTGAGGATGAACTCGGTGAAGGCGGCGGCCGCCTCCGGATTGGGCGCGGCCTTGAGCGGGACGATGCCGTAGTTGTTGACCGCGTCGAGCGCCTCGGGGAACTCGATGGCCGTGACCTCGCTCGCCGCGGCCTTCGCGTCGCTCGCGTAGACGAGTCCGGCATCGGCCTCGCCGAGGCGCACCTTCGTGAGCACCGCCTTGACGTCGCTCTCCTTGGTGTCGGGCTTCGGAACGATGTCGTTCTGCTCGAAGAGCTTGGCGCTCGCGGCGCCGCAGGGAACCTTCGCGGCGCAGACGGCGATCTTCAGCGTGGGGTCGGCGAAGTCCTTGAGGCCCGTGACACCGGCCGGGTTGCCCTTTGGCGTCACGATGACCAGCGCGTTGCGCGTGAACGTCGCGGGGGTCCATTCGACGAGTCCCGCATCCACGACCGTCTTCATCGTCGCGTCGTCGGCGGAGGCGAACACGTCGACGGGAGGGCTGCCCGCCACGATCTCGTCCGCGAGCGTCGAGCTGCCCCCGAAGTTCAGGGTCACGGTGACGCCGGGGTGCTCCGCTTCGAACTCCCCCGCAAGCTGCGTGAAGGTCTCGGTGAGCGAGGACGCGGCATACACGGTGACGTTGCCGGTCGGGCCGGTCTCGCTGGGTGACGGAGACACGGATGCCTCGCCGGTAGGCCCAGTCGGAGCTGTCATCGGAGCACACCCCGCGAGCGCACCCAGGACGAGGATCCCGAGGGCGGCGGCGACGGACCGGAGCGTTCCTGGTCTCCGCTTCCTAGGCACTGTGCACTCCTTCGATTCCCACGTTCGTCGCCTTCACGCTGGCCACGACGAGGCTCCCCACCTCGAGGCCGAGCTCGTCGACGGCCTCGCGTGACACGAGCGACACGATCCTGAACGGGCCAGCCTGCACCTCGACCTGGGCCATGACGGTGTCGAGCGTCAGCTTGGTGACGATGCCTCGCATCCGGTTGCGGGCGGATGCGGGCGGCAGCTCGCCCGAGTCGGCTCTGGCGTCGCCGTCGGCGAGCTCCTTGGCGAGGGCCGCGAGCTGAGCGCCCGCCACGGTCTTCGCGCCGGCGTCTCCCTGCAGGTCGAGGCGGCCGCTCGCACCCCAGCGACGAACGGTGTCGTCGCTGACCCCGAGGAGCGATGCGGCCTCGCTGACCCGGTATCGCTGTTCTGCCATGCGGGCATCTTCTCACGCGCTCCCGCATGTGCGTGGCCCGCGCTCTGGTGGGAACCGCAGCTGCGCTTGCCGAGCCGCCGATGCGCGCTAGCTCCGTTCCCCCGCCTCGGTCTCGGTATTTGTCTCGGTCCCCGTTCCCAGCTCGATCTCCTCGGCGTCGAGGATGCGGTCAGGGCGCGAGTAGATGACCATCGACTCCCCGCGGAGGAACCCGATGAGGGTCATGCCGCTGGCCTCGGCGAGGTCTGCGGCGAGCGATGAGGGGGCTGAGACGGCCGCGAGGATGGGGATGCCCGCCATCTTCGCTTTCTGGACGAGCTCGAAGCTCGATCGGCCCGACACCTGCAGCACCGTCCCGGTCAGCGGGAGCCGGTCGTTCTGCACCGCCCAGCCGACGACCTTGTCGACGGCGTTGTGCCGTCCGACGTCCTCGCGCAGCACGAGGAGATCGCCGGTCGCGGCGTCGAAGAGCGCCGCCGCATGCAGGCCGCCGGTCTTCTCGAACACCTCCTGCTGTTCCCTGAGCCTGTCGGGGAACGTCACGAGCCGAGCCGCCTGGAGTATGACGGGGTCGCGGGCCACGTCGTAGCTCGAGGTCAGCTCGACGGCGTCGATGCTCGCCTTGCCGCAGAGCCCGCAGGAGCTCGTGGTGTAGAAGTTGCGCGCGAGGTCGGGGTCAGGCGGCGGGGTCTCAGCGGAGAGGCGGACGTCGAGCACGTTGTAGGTGTTGAGACCATCCGCGCTCCCGTCGGCACCGGCGCAGTACATCGCCGAGCGGAACTGCTCGCCGCGCGAGATGACGCCCTCGGAGACGAGGAAGCCCGCCGCGAGCTCGAAGTCGTTGCCCGGGGTGCGCATCGTGATCGCGAGCTGCTGTCCGCCGACGCGGATCTCGAGGGGCTCTTCGGCCGCGAGGAAGTCGGCCTTCCTGCTCGGGGGCTTCCCGAGGCTCAGGCGTGTGACGCTCCGTCGCACCGTGATCCGACCCACGCGATCATGCTAGCTCGCCGCGCGCATCCGCGCCCGCCCACCATTCCTGCCGAAAGCGCACTTCTGGTCGTCGTTCCTCGCGGGTAGCGACCACAAGTCAGCCCTGGGCGGCGTGCGCGGCGAGCGTCGCGGACGCGAGGGCGCGAGGCGAACCCCGGGCAGGGTCGGCTGCCGGTTGGCTGCGCGGGATGCGGCGGTAGGGTGACGCCATGCGCCTCGCACCGCTTGTCGAACCGTCCCCAGAGCTCCGGGGCGACGAGCTCGCCCGAACCGCTCGGCAGCGCCGCCTGCCCGAGCTCGGCGAGATCGGGCAGCGCCGCCTCGCCGCCAGCCGGGTCGCGGTCCTGGGAGCCGGGGGCCTCGGCGCTCCGGCCCTGCAGTACCTCGCGGCCGCGGGAGTCGGCACGATCGGGGTCATCGACGCGGATGCGGTCGAGCCGAGCAACCTGCACCGGCAGGTCATCCACGGCATCGACGACGTCGGCGCTCGCAAGACCGCGAGCGCCGCCCGCAGCCTCCGACGGCTCGCGCCGGGCGTGACGGTTGTCGAGCACGACGAGCGCCTCGATGGCGCGAACGCCGAGCGCATCCTCGGCGGCTACGACCTCGTGCTCGACGGCGCCGACAACTTCCCGACGCGCTACGCCGTGGCCGACGCGTGCACGAGCCTCGGCCTGCCGCTCGTGTGGGGCTCCGTGCTGGGCTTCGACGCGCAGCTCACGGTGTTCTGGTCGACGCCGCCGGTGCCCGCGGAAGGCGTCACCCTGCGCGATGTGTTCCCTGAGCCGCCACCGGAGGGCTCGGTGCCGTCGTGTGCCGAGGCAGGTGTGCTCGGCGCGCTCTGCGGCGTCGTGGGCTCGATGATGGCGACCGAGGCGATCAAGCTCATCACCGGGATCGGCGACGTGCTCCTCGGCAGGCTCCTCGTCGTCGAGGCGCTCACGATGCGCATCTCCGAAGTGCCGCTCCGGGCAGCCGATCACGCCGCCCTCGACCGCGTGGCGGGCACCTCGGCCCCGTCGGCGGCATGCTCGACGTCGCAGACAGCATCCCCCGCACCGGAGGAGGACCGAGCAGCCCCGCAGGCAAGGCCGGCCCCGCTCGACTTCGATCCGGTTCGGGACTCGCACGGCCGGCTGATCGACGTGCGCGAGCCGGACGAGTACGCCGTCGATGCGCTGCCAGGTGCCCAGTCGCTGCCGCTCAGCGAGCTGCTCCAGCTCGAGCGCGAGCCGGACGTGCTGAGGACGCGACTCCTCGGGCTCAAGGCTGGGCACGCGGGCACGCCGGATGCCCCGTTCAATCTCTACTGCGTCTCCGCCGCGAGGGCCAGGCGGGCGGCGCTGCTCCTCGCGCCGCACGGCTTCGACGTGCGAGTGGTGCAGACACCTCAGCTGCAGGTGCTGCGAGCGTCCAGCGGCACGCTCGGCGCGGATGCGACTCAGACAGGGGTGCGGGCATGATCGAGGTCGAGACGCAGCTTGCGCGCGTGCTGGGCGAGTCCCGCCAGCTGCCGAGTGACACCGTTGCCCTGGCGGCAGCCCACGGCAGGTACTTGGCGGAGAGCCTCGTGTCGCGATACGCGCTGCCACCCTGGACGAACTCGGCCATGGACGGCTACGCGGTCCGCTCCGACGACGTGGCCGCAGCGAGCCCCGAGTCGCCGGTGATCCTCGACGTCGTGGCAGACCTTCCGGCGGGCACCGCCTCCGACCCCTCGCTCGCGAGCGGACAGGCCGCCCGCATCATGACGGGCGCCCCCGTCCCGGCGGACGCCGATGCGATCGTGCCCGTCGAGGCGACCGACGGCGGCGAGCGGCGGGTGAGCATCACCGCCCCGGCGAAGCGCGGCGTGCACATCCGCTCGGCCGGCGAGGACCGCCAGCCGGGAGACCCGCTCGTCACCGCGGGGTCGCGCGGGAGCGCCGAGGCCCTCTCCGCACTGGCCTCGGCCGGGTACGGCACGGTCTCCGTCGCGCGGCGCCCACGCGTCGCCGTGATCGCCACAGGAAGCGAGCTCGTCGCACCAGGCGAGGCGCTCGAGCGCGGGCAGATCCCCGACTCGAACTCACTCCTCATCTCCTCCCTGGCCATCGAGCACGGGAGCGAGCTCGTCGACGTCGTCCGAGTCTCCGACGAGGTCGCCGAACTGGAGGCCGCACTGCAGGCACTCGCGGGCCGCTGCGACGTGATCGTGCTGACGGGCGGCGTGAGCATGGGCGCCTACGACCCCGTCAAGGAGCTCCTCTCCCCCGGCGGCCAGGTGCGCTTCGAGAAGGTCGCGATGCAGCCGGGCAAGCCACAGGGCTTCGGTCGCCTCGCCGAGCCGTGGGTCGGCGAGGGCGAGCTCGGCCCGCTCGTCTTCGGCCTCCCCGGCAACCCCGTCAGCGCCTGGGTGTCGTTCCTCGTCTTCGTACGGCCGTGCCTGCGCGCCCTGCAAGGAGCCTCCGTCGTCGAGGACCCGCGTCTGAGCGCGCGCGCCGAGACGGGCTGGCGCACGCCGCCCGGGCGCCGCCAGTACCTGCCCGCGCGCATCCGCACCACCGATTCGGGGGTCGTGGTCTCGCCCGCCGCCGCGCGGGGCTCGGGTTCGCACCTCGTGGGCAGCCTCGCCGACGCGAACGGCTACGCCATCGTGGATGCGCGTGTCGAGCGGGTCGAAGAGGGCGACGTCGTGCAGGTGGTCCGCCTGATGTCGGACGTGGGTGCCAGACTCTGAACATGACGAACTTCACGCACCTCGACGCAGCCGGCCACGCACGGATGGTCGACGTCACCGAGAAGCAGCCGACGGTACGGGCCGCGACGGCATCCGGCATGGTCTACTGCGGCACCGACGTGCTCGAGGCCCTCACCAACGATGCCGTGCCGAAGGGAGACGCGTTCGCCGTGGCGCGCATCGCCGGCATCCAGGGCGCGAAAAAATGCGCGGAGCTCCTGCCGCTCGCTCACATCATCGGCGTGCACGGCGCCACCGTCGATCTCGAGCTGCGTGGCGACGGCGTACTCATCACGGCGACGGTGCGCACCGCCGACCGCACCGGCGTCGAGATGGAGGCCTTCACTGCCGTCTCGGTCGCAGCGCTCGCGCTGGTCGACATGGTCAAGGGCATCGACAAGTCGGTCACGATCGGAGACATCAAGCTCATCGCGAAGACGGGCGGGAAGTCGGGGCCGTGGAAGCGCGAGCAGTAGCGCAGCCGCCGCGCCGCCGCCGCCCGACCCCGGGGCTCGATGCGGTCATCCTCGCGGGTGGCCGCGGCTCCCGCCTCGGTGGCGTCAGCAAGGGCGACCTCGAGGTCGGGGGCAGGCGCCTCATCGACGTGGCGCTCGGCGCGGCTCATGACGCCGGCGCGAGCCGCACCCTCGTTGTCGGTGCGGTCACCGTGCAGGCACCCGCCGAGCTGATCCGCGAGGACCCCCCGTTCGGCGGACCGGCAGCTGGCCTCGCGGCCGCGCTCCCCAGCATCTCGGCGCCGTGGCTGCTCCTGCTCGCCTGCGACCTGCCCCGAGCTCCTGCGCTCGTCGAGCTCCTCACGGAGGCGAGCGGCCGCGGCACGGCGGCGTCCGACGGTGCAACTGACGGGGAAGCTGACGCTGACGGGGAAGGCTCCATGCCTGCCCCGGCAGAGGGGGCTGCCTCGGCACATGGCGCACCCGTGGGCGGCCCCGACGGATTCGTGGTCGTCGACAGCGGTGGGCGCCCGCAGTGGCTTGCCGGCATCTACCGCACGACGGCGCTCAAGCGTGCCCTCGAGCGTGCGGCCGCAGCGTCCGGTGCGCATGGCCTGGCCCTCCGCCACGTCCTCGAGCCCCTCGCGCTGACCCGAGTGCCGGACCGACGCGGCGCCAGCGCCGACATCGACACCCCAGAGCAGCTCGCTGCCGCACGCGCCGACGCGGTCGGCGCTGCCGGCACGGCCGACTCGGTCGACGGCGCCGCCGAGCGTGCTCGCGCAGCACAGCAGACCATCACCGCTCACGGAAGGACCCAGAGACCATGACCGAGACTCCCAAGCACCTGCCACCGGAAGCACTCGACGCCTGGCTCGCCGAGGCCAAGCGCGTGCTCGAGATCGACGACGAGATCGACATCGCAGCGCTCCTCGACGTCGCGAAGGACGTCGCGCACAACGTCGCCAGGCCAGCGGCGCCGCTCACGACCTTCGCGCTGGGGCTCGCCCTCGGCCGGCAGAGTTCCGCCGCCGACTCCCCCGAGGCCTTCAGCCGACTCGCTGAGCTCGTGACGGCTCGCGCGCTCTCCTGGGAGCAGGAGTCGTGAGCACCCCGAGCCGCGTCCGCGTCTTCGCCGGAGCGGCGGAGGCCGTGGGCGGCAGCGACTTCACGCTCGAAGCGGCGACGGTGGCCGCGCTCGTCCGCACGCTCAACCCCTCGGGCGACGTCCACGTCGCGGAGGTGCTCTCCCGGTGCTCGTTCCTGATCGACGGCGTGCGCACCTCCGACGCCGACGCACCGATCGCGCCCGGTGCATCCGTCGACGTGCTGCCGCCCTTCGCGGGAGGCTGAAGCGACCGCCGGGTCGTCAGCCGCCGATGGCGTTCATCCCTCGAGCTGGCTGGAGGAAGCTCGGGTCGTTGATGGCGTGCCCCGGCAGCTTGTTGTGGATGCACGAGCGCAGCAGGCCGTCGATCGCGAGATCTGTCGCGGCGGCGCTCGCCGCGCTGTCGGCCGCAGCTTCGGAGTCTCCTGAGCTGGCGGCCTCGGCTCGGAGGATCGGCATGAGGTCGTACTCGCTCGTCGAGAACAGGCAGTTGCGCAGCTGACCGTCGGCGGTGAGGCGCAGGCGATCGCAGTTGCCGCAGAAGGGCGCCGTGACGGAGGCGATGACGCCGACCGTGTGCGGGCCGCCGTCGAGCGTCCACCGTTCGGCGGGGGCCCCGCCGCGGCCGGGCACGGGCACGAGCGTGAACCTCGCGCTGAGCGACTCGAGGATCTCCTCGCGCGTCACCATCTGCGCGCGGTCCCAGGTGTGTCCGGCGTCGAGCGGCATCTGCTCGATGAAGCGCAGCTGCGCGTCGTGCTCCATGGCGAACTCCACGAGCTCGACGATCTCGTCGTCGTTCACGCCGCGCATCGCGACGGCGTTGAGCTTGAGGGGCCGAAGGGAGGAGTTCTGGGCGGCGCGGATGCCGATGAGCACCTCATCGAGCTTGTCTCGCCTCGTGAGCGCCGTGAAGCGCTCGCGTCTGATCGTGTCGATGGAGATGTTGAGCCTGTCGAGGCCGGCGTCGATGAGGTCGGGAAGCATCTGCGGGAGGCGGATGCCGTTGGTGGTCATCGCGACCTGGACTGGGCCATCCGGGCCATGCAGCTCGGAGATGCGCCGCACGACCTCCACGACATCGGGACGCAGGAGCGGCTCACCGCCCGTCAGCCGGAACGTGGTGATGCCGGAGGCCGCCGCGATCCGGGCGATGCGCACGATCTGCTCGGTCGAGAGGATGCTCGCCTTGGCCAGCCATTCGACGCCCTCGGCCGGCATGCAGTACGTGCAGCGCAGCGAGCACTTGTCGGTGAGGGAGATACGCAGGTCGCGGTGGACTCTACCGTGCTTGTCGACGATCGGGTCTCCGGGAGACGGCTCGAGCTGCGGCTCCACGAGCCTCGGGCGGCGTGCGATCGTGACGGGGACGCCGGTCATGGCAGACCCACCCAGGAGGTTGCGCCGTCGACCTCGTGCTGCTGCTTCCAGATCGGCACCTCGGCCTTGACCGCCTCGACGAGAGCCCGGCTCACCTCGTAGGCGTCGCCGCGGTGCGCGCTGGCAACGCAGGCGATGAGGGCGATGTCGCCCACTCGGAGGTGTCCGATGCGGTGGCTCACGGCGACCCGCACGCCGTCGCGGGCGTGGTGCGCGACGAGGCTCTGGAGCACGTGCTCGGCGTCGGGATGCGCGGTGTAGTCGAGCGAGACGACTCGTCCGCTCGCCTCGGGGTCGTGGTCCCGGATCTGGCCGACGAAGGTCACGACGGCGCCCGCGTGGGGATCCTCGACGGCGGCGAGGTGCTCGGCGAGGAGCAGCTCGTCGCTCGTGACTCGGGCGAGGGGGCTGGCACTCACGGAGCGTGGTCTCCGCCGCGGAGCTGGTCCAGGATGTGCGGGATGAGCGGGGCCAGCAGCGCGACGCCGTCCCGTGCCGCGCCAGGTGAGCCGGCGAGGTTGACGACGAGGCTCGGCGCTCCGCGCCCCGGTCGGTCGATGATGCCTGCGAGCCCGCGCGACAGCACGGCCGTCGGGACCCGGTCGCGCGCTGTCGCCCGCAGCACTTCGGCGATGCCGGGAAGCTCGCGGGTGATGAGGGGCCAGGTGGCCTCCGGCGTCTCGTCGCGCGGCGAGAGGCCCGTGCCGCCGAGGGTGAGGATGATGTGCGCGTCCGAGTCCGCCGCGTGGGCGATGGCGTCACGGACGACCGTGGCTCCGTCGGGGACGACGCTGAGCGTCGCCGCCGTGTAGCCGTGCCGGGCGAGCGCCTCGAGCGCCGCCGGACCCGAGAGGTCCTCGCGCTCGCCCCGCGAAGACCGATCCGAGACCGTGATGACGGCGATCGTGGCCTGCTGTGCTGGGGACTCTTCCTGCATGGATCGAGCGTACCCGCTTGTCTTGCCCGTCAGCCCAGCTCGGCTCAGGCGGCGAGCGCTCCCGTGGCGGCTGCGATGCCGAGCAGCACCACGGCGAGCAGCGGGAAGCTGCCCTGGACGGCGCCGGCGCGCAGCTTCGTGTGGTCGCTTGTGACGAGGACAAGCGCGGCGAGCAGCATGGAGCACGCTCCGGCGAAGATCAGCGTCGCGCCGACCACGCTGTTGCCCGCGATCGCGAGGATGACGCCGAGGCCGGCGATGATCGCGAGGAAGAGGTTGTAGAAGCCCTGGTTGTAGGCCATCGACTTGGTCGTCTCGGCGACCTCGAGGGAGGGGATGCCGAACGTCTTCCTCGTCGATTCCGCCGTCCAGCGGACGGACTCGAGGATGAAGATGTAGACGTGGACAAGCGCCGCGAGGGCGGCGAAGACGAGGGCGGCGATAAGCATGTCAGCTCCAGGATCGGTGTATTCTGCAACGAACGTTACAGTATCGGAGGCCACATGGCACGCACGATGAACTTCGACCGCCAGGACGTCATCGCCGGCGCACGCACTCTCTTCTGGCGCCAGGGCTACGACTCCGCGTCGACGAGCGACATCGAGGCCGCCACTGGCCTGAGCCGATCGAGCATCTACAACACCTTCGGCAGCAAGCGCGGCCTCTTCGACGCCTCCGTGCAGAGCTACCTGGACGACGTCGTGCACCCGCTGCTCGCGCCACTGCTCGCGGACCCGACACCAGCATCCGCGCTCGATGACTACCTCGCTCGCCTCTCAGCTGCCGTCGCAACCCAAGGGCGCCGCGACGACGTCCGAGGCTGCCTCCTGCTCGCGACGGCCTCCAGCTCACTCTCCGAAGACCGGGAGATTCGCGCCTCGATCACCGACTACCGAGCGACACTCGAGCGCGCGATCTCGCGGGGCACCCGCGCGCTCGACCTCACTGAGCACACGGCCACACTCGTGACCGCGGCCGTCGTCGGCGCCCTGACGATCGCGCGCGTCGATGGCGATGCCGCACGCGACGCACTCGAGGCTGCTCGCCAGCTCCTTCGAGCCTGAGTTTCATCAACCGAAAGGTTGACAAGTGCTCTCGCGCGTCACACACTGGTTTCATCAACCACACGGTTGACGAACCCAGCCGAGGAGCTATGACCACCGACGCGCTCTCCCCCGTCTTCGCGGCGCTCGCCGACCCGACGAGACGCGACATCGTCGCGAGGCTCGCCAGCGGCGACGCGACCGTCGGAGAGCTCGCAGCCCCCTACGACGTTTCCGTGCAGGCGATCTCGAAGCACCTCCGCGTCCTGGAGGACTCAGGCCTCGTCAGCCGTACGAGCAGCGCGGTCCGCGCACCCCGGCACCTCGAAGCGGAGGTCCTCAGCCTCATGACCGCGTGGATCGAGCGCTACCAGGCCGCCGCGGAGGCGCGGTTCCGCCGACTCGACGCGCTGCTCGAGACCCTGCCGGACGACACCACGCAGCACCCAGCACCAGAACCAGAACCAGCGAAAGGAACCACATCATGAGCACCACATCAGCCAACGACACCGCCGTCACGGTTGGCGAAGACGTGCCGAACGTCTCCGTCGTCCGCGAGTTCGAGGCCACCCCAGACCGCGTGTTCCGCGCATTCGTCGACCCCGACCTCTTCACGAAGTGGGTCGGCCCGCACGAGGTGTCGACGAACATCGACCACTGGAACGCGGCCACAGGAGGCGCCTACCGGTGGGTGAATCTCAAGGACGGCGAGGAGATCGCGACCTTCTACGGCTCGTTCCACGAGGTCCGGGAGAACGAGCGCATCGTGCAGACGCAGACCTTCGAGATGATCCCGGACGGCGTGCTCCTCGAGACCATCGTGTTCGAGGCACTCGAGGGAGGCCGCACGCGAGTGACGAGCACGAGCCTGCTCGAGTCGTTCGAGATGCGCGACGGCCTCGTCGCGAGCGGCATGGAGCACGGCGTGCGAGAGGGGTACGAGAAGCTCGACGCCCTCCTCGCGCTCTGAGCCGCCCCGTTTCGAAGACGCCGCGTCCCTCGGAGGCGGGCGCCCACCCGCCAGCCTGTCCAACTTCAGTGCAATATTCGCCCCAATCGACCTCGCAATGGCGCGAGACCCCGGAATTGCACTGAAGTTGGACAGGCACTCGAGCAGACACTCGAGCAGGCGCTCGCGTGCCGCGCGGGTCAGGCCGCCATCGCGCCTCGAGGCAGCCGGTCGAAGAGCTTGTCGAAGACCGCCAGCCGGTCGAACTGGAGCGCGTAGTCGCGCGCCTGGACGGCGAGCAGCCGCCGCTCGGCGGCGCTGGTCTCGAGCACCGCAGTATTGAGCGCGTCCGCGATCGACGATGGGCTGTTGACGGGCACGATGAGCGCGTGGTCACCCACGGCCTCCCCCACGCCGCCGGTGACGGTCGTGATGACCGGCCCGCCGCCTGCGAGCATCTTCTCGGCGAGCGCGATGCCGAAGGTCTCGATGAACTCGGGGCGCGGCTTCGTGGGCAGCACGAACGCCGCGCATCCGGCCATCAGGAAGGGCTTCTCGGCGTCTCCCACGTCCTCGAGGAAGTGGATGCGTTCGGCCAGCGGTGACGCGGCACCGATCGCCTTCAGCTCCTCGGCCTGCGGCCCTCGTCCCGCGATGACGAGCTGGATCTGGGGGTCGTCGGCGACGCGGGACTGCTCGAAGCCCGCGATGAGGTCCTCGACGCCCTTCGCCTCGGTCAGCCTCGACAGGAACATGACGTAGCCGTCGCGCTTGAGCCCGCGAGCTTCCACGGCGGCGGTGATGTCGGCGTCGGCGAGGTCGACGTACGCGCTCGAGTCGATGGCCGGGTAGGAGATGTCGATGCGCTCCTGGCACTGGGGCGCGTAGCGGGTGCCGTGCTGCGCGTCCACCTTGGCGGCCTCCCCGACGATGAGGTCGCGCGTGTACTCGGAGACGGCGACGCACACGTCCTGGGACAAGTACGCCGAGAGGATGTGGGCTGCCGCGCCGAGGCGGCCGTCCTCGACGGCGTGCTTGACGACGTTGGTGACGTCGGAGCCGACGGCCTCGGCGATGGTGGTGACGTCGACGGGCAGGCCCGTCGAACGGGCGACGGTGAGCGCCTCCGCGACGGCGAGCGTGTGCGGGCTGAGGTAGAGCGACATGCAGACGGTCGGCACCCCGTCCGTGAAGAGCTCGACGAGGCGCCCGACGAGCCCCGCGAGGTAGCGGCCGTCTGGGACCTTGTAGTCGCCGACGGGCGCGGGGCGGTCGACGAAGATGCCGTCGCTGTAGGGCATGACCGTCTCGAGGGGCTTGAGCGGCAGCCCTGCCGCTTGCAGGCGCTCGATGGGCCACGTGACGATGCGCACCTCGTCGAACCCGCGCAGGCGTGCGGCCTCCGCCAGGTTGCGGGCCTCGACGGAGTGCCCGCAGATGACTGGATCGGCACGGACGACGATCACGAGGCGGTTCTGGATCTTGTTCATGAGGGTCCTCCCGGGTTTGGTGTCGCCGGCTGGCCGTCGACGAGGGGTGGGGTGGCGGGGATGGATGCTGCGGGTGAGGTGGGTGCGGCTGGTGGGGCGGATGCTGGGGCCGGGAACGACGACGGCAGGTCCTGTTCGCGGGTGCCCCAGTCGCTCGGCTCGGGCCCGAGCTCCAGGTGCAGCTCCTGCGCCGCCATGAGCTCGCTGGGCGACAGCCAGCTCCTGCTGAGCGGCCTGCCGTCGAGGTGGGCGCTCTGCACGTACTGGACTGGGCCGCCGTGCGCGGGTTCGCGGAACCCTGTCGTCGTGATGCGGAAGCGCTCCCCGTAGACCGCGAGCGACGACTCGGCGAAGGCGGGCGCGTTGATGAGGAAGCTCGCCTGTCCAGCCACGGGGAACAGCCCGAGCGAGGCCCAGACGTACCAGGAGCTGAGGCCGCCCGAGTCGTCGTTGCCTGGCAGGCCGCCTCGTCCCGTCGCGTATTGCTGGGTGATGATGGCGTGCACGATCTCCGCGGTCCGGTCCGGTCGTCCGGCGTAGTGGTACGCCCATGGCGCCTCCATGTCCGGTTCGTTGTTGAGGCCTTCGAAGCGTCCGAGGGCGTAGCCGGCCGCGAGTTCCTCGATGCCGGGCGAGCGGCCGGGCTGCACGACCGGCTGGGCGCCGTAGCCGAAGAACTCGTCGAGTTGCGCGACGAAGCCCTCCGGCCCGCCGCTCAGCTGCATCCGCCCCGCCATGTCGTGGAGGATCCGGAACGAGTAGTTGTGCTTGGAGCCCTCGTAGAAGTTGGAGTCGACGAGCAGGCCCGTGGCCGGGTCGAACGCGCCCCGCCACTGTCCTGCGCGCTTCTCGAGCTGCTGGACGAGCTGGAGGTCGCCGACGCGAGCCGCGACGCGGGCCGTGCACCAGTACCCGAACGCGAGGTCGAGGGTGTGCGTGATGGGATGCGCGACGCCGCGCAGCAGGAACTCCTCGCCGTACGTGCGCCGCAGGTCATCGGCCATGTGCACAAGCGCCCAGTCCCAGTCGATGCCGGGCAGTCCGAGCTGGCAGAGGTCGGCGAGGAAGGTGTGCGCGAGCGCGCTGCCCTGTCGGGAGAAGCGGTCGCTTCCCTTGGCCATGCGGTAGCCGATCGGGAAGTTGCCTTCCTCCTCGCAGATGGTGAGGAGGGCGTTGGCGAGCTCGACGGCCTTGTCCGGACGCAGCGCGGTGAGCAGGGGAAGCTGGGTGCGGTAGATGTCCCACATCGTCGACAGGTCGAAGACGAAGGGTCCGTCGCTTGGCCAGAAGGGGCTCTCGTTGAGCGCGAAGGAGGGCTTGACGAACGAGTGGTACATGGCCGTCGAGAAGACCGTCTCGCGCTCGGTCGAGCCCGTCTCGACCTGGACCTCGTCGAGCAGCTCCTGCCAGGCGCGCCCGGTTTCGGCGAGTCGGTCCGAGAACCTGCCCTCCCCGTCGCCGCAGTCGTCCCTGAGGTTCTGCTCGGCCTGCTCGACCCCGCGCAGGGAGAAGCCGATGCGCACCTCGACGACCTGGCCCTCCTCGCTCGGGCCCGCCCACATGAGGCCGAAGGGCCGCAGCGTCGTGGGGCGGATGTGGTCGAAGTCGAGCCGCGTGCCGCCCGGCATGAGGCGCCGATCGTGCCACAGCATCTGGCGCCACTGGGGAGTGTCGCACTCGATGTGCACGGCGAGCGGGGCGCCCTCTGCCACGATCTCTCCCGTCGCGACGCCGGGCCTGACGGTCTCGAGGTGGGCCCGCAGCGGGACGGTGGCCCCGTAGGGGATGGCGAGGCCGCCGAGCGAGAAGTCGACGACGACCCTGGCGCTCGAGTGCTTCGGGAACGTGTATCGGTGCACGGCGCTCTTGGGACCCACGGTGATCTCGGCGCGGATGCCATTGCCGAGCGTCGCCGCGTAGTAGCCGGGTGAGGCGTCCTCGTCGTCGAGCGACCAGGTGCGCCCGAGCACGTCGAGCGGCTCGATCATGGGCGTGACGCGGAAGTAGTTGTAGTACTTGCGGATCGCCCCGGTGCCCGATTGCTGGAAGTGCGTGAATCCCGAGGCGAGCGTGCCGTCGTAGATCGTCTCGGGGATGCCCTCGAGGCTGAGGTCGTAACGGCCGTACCCGGTCGGGTACGCGCCAGAGTAGGCGCAGGCCGAGACCATCCCGAGTGGGTAGGTGGCGCCCGGATGCGTGTTGCCGATCTGCGGCTTCGGCCACCACCAGGTCGCGGCGAGGCCCGTCTGCGTCGGCAGCGCGGTGGGCTCTGTGCCGATGAACGGGTCTACGCGGGTGGTCATGCTGTGAGCCTGGACGGGCCCTGCTACGGGAGTGTGGACGTCACGTTACGTTCACGCGTCGGGAGACTGTGCACGCCCTGGGTCGCGCACGCGAGCTCGCGGGGCGAGCGTGGGCCCGGCGACGGCGCGCGCGTCCCTCACACCAGCGGGCGGTCGCGGCGGATGCGCCAGCGCACGTCGGCCAGCAGCAGCCGGTACACGAGGCCGGAGGCGGCGAGCGGGAGCACGCGCTCGATTCGCACGAAGGCGGCGCGCTGCCGCCGGAACCATGTCTCGTCGCCCGGCGTCCACCTGACGCGGAGCGCGCGCCGGAACTCGGGCGGCAGGAAGCCGACCGTGAGCCGCTGATGCCACGCCCGCATCCGCTCGGGAAGCACCGCCGCGGCGAATTCGAGCCTGGCGATGTCGAGCAGGTAGCTGCGCACCTCGTCATCGATGCGCAGCTTCGTGAGCTCGCCGCGCCAGTACTCCTCGAAAGCGGCGGTGCTGCCCGGCCACGCGCTCGGCGGCATCTGCAGGGTGGTCCCGAAGACGCGCCCTTCGAGCAGGAAGCGCTCCGCGGACGCGCCTGCCTGCGGGCCTTCGACGAGCTCGAGCACGTCGCGGGAGCCCACGAACAGGCATGCCGCGACCCAGCGCTGCAGGTCGACGCGGAGGGCCGAGTACTCCTCGGTGGCTCGCGGGTCACGGTCGGAGCGCACCTTCGCATGCTGGCGCGTGACCGCCCTGCGGTACGCGCGGCGCTCCTCCACGGTGCCGAGGACGGCCACGGCGAGGTAGCTGAGGGTCGTCCTGGTGCGCTTGATGGGGTGCACGTCGAGGCGCCCACTCGTGACGCGGCTGTGCGCGACCCCCTGCCCGACGGCCGGGTTGGAGAGCTGCATGATGACGTTCGCGGCCCCCATTGCCAGGGCGAGCAGGCGAGAGCTGCGTGGGAGCTCGACGCACACGAGGTCATCGATGGAGGCGGCGGTCCACGTCTCCATCAGTCGATCCCCCGCTTGGGGGCTGCTGCCATGGTCACGCGTCGTGAGAGGTCAGGCTCTTCGCGATGGCCTTTAGCTCGCTGCTGCTGCAGCCGGCGAGCGGCGATGCGCGTTTGAGCGCTGCGATCGCGAGCTTGCGCACCCGCTTGCCCTCGGTGGTCAGCGTCAGCACCCGCGAGCGTCGGTCGTGCTCGCTCTCCCGGCGCTCGACGAGGCCGCGATCGACGAGGCGGTCGGAGACGAAGGTGAGGTTCGAGGCGTTGCAGTGCAGCTTGGTCGCGAGCTCTTTCATCGCGGGGGGCTGCGCGTCCGGATCGATCGCCCAGAGCGCCTGCGCGGTCGGGAAGGTGAGCCCGAGCGCTTCGAGTTCCCGCTCAGCAGCCACATTGGTGCTCTGCGCGGTTTCGTAGACGGCACGCATCGCCCGTTCCAGCGAATCCATGTTCAGTACCTTACGCCACGGAAATATTTCAGCAATCGAAGCGTTGTACTCTGAGTCTCGAAACGTTCGAGGCTTGAAGGAGTGTGACGATGAAGACCTTCGCCATCACCGGTGCCACGCAGGGTGTCGGCTACTTCGCCGCGGAAGAGCTCGCACGCCGCGGCCACCACGTCGTGCTGCTCGGGCGCAGCATCGAGAAACTCAACACGGCCCTGATCTCCATCACCGAGCAGGTGCCGGATGCGAGCACGAGCCGCATCGTCCTCGACCTCACGTCGAGCGAGTCGATCGCGAGCGCGGCCGCTTCGCTGAGCTCCCGCGAGCGCCTCGACGGGGTGCTGCTGAACGCCGCGCACATGGCCCCGGGAACGCAGCGCGAGCACGATGCGGCCGGTCGCGAGCTCACGATGTCGACCAACCACCTCGGCCACTTCGAGTTCACGGCTCAGCTCATGGATGCGCTGGTCGCCCCGAAGCCCGCAGCCCACGGCGATGCGGCGGAGACCAGCCGGGTTGTGGCCGTCGGCAGCCTCGCCACCCGCATCTACCCGTTCGACCTCGAGGACTGGCAGAGCACGCACCTGTACGAGCCGCGCCGCGCCTACGCCGCCTCGAAGCACGCGCTCGAGATGTTCACGTTCGAGCTCGACCGTCGCCTGCGAGCAGCCGGCGCCCCCGCGGAGGCGCTGGTCGTCGACCCGGGCATCCCCGTCAACGGGGCAACCCCAGTGCGCACGGGCGTGAACGAGCCGACCGCCTGGCAGCGCTTCGCGTCGCGCCTCGCCGGACCATTCGCGCACGGCAAGCATCGCGCTGCGGCCATCGCCGTGCACGCGCTGACGAGCGACACGGTCGCCGGTGGCGACTACCTCGGCCCGGCGCGCACCGTGCGCGGCGCCCCCGTGAAACTGGACAAGCCGACCACGCAGCGCGACCGCGAGCGGGCCGAGCGCCTGTGGCAGCTGAGCGAGGAATCGACCTCAGCGACGTTTCGCCTGAGCGAGACGGTCGCCTGAGCCTGAGCGAGGCGGTCACCTCGGCCTGAGCGGGACGTTCGCCAAGAAGAGCACGACAGTTCACACGATCATGGCGTCGCCAGTCCGGGCGAGGTGCTCGCGCAGCGTGAGCTCCGGCTCGCTCCGGCGCGCCCGCTGGTAGGCGGAGAACTGCACCTGTTGGCGGAGGGTCGTGCCGAGGCGGATGCTCGTGGCCCGCGAGCGCTCGGCGTCCCTGAGCTGCAGGGCATGCATGAGCACCTCGTTGGCTCGGTCCCCAGGCACGAACACGACCCCGTCCTCGTCGCCGAAGACGACGTCGCGCGTGCGCACGGTGTACTCCCCGAACTCCGCGGACGAGAACGTGCTGCGCCGACGCTCGTCGAGGCGCGCGGGACCTGCGGGCAGCGAACCCAGGCTGAACACCGGGAACCCTGCGCGGCGAACCTCGCGCGTGTCCCGATGCAGTCCCCAGATGGCGATGCCCGCGAGCCCTGCCGCCTTCGCCTCGAGCACGATGAGGCCGCCGACGCAGCTCTCGTCGGTGCGGCCCTGGTTGTCGACGACCAGCACGTCGCCGGGGTGCGCCCGATCCATGGCCTCGAGGAGGACGTCGACGCTGCCGAAGTGGCGAACAGGAAGGCAGCGTCCCGCGAGCCGCGGCGCGCCCTCCGACACGGGCCTCACCGCCGCGGGCCCGCAGCGCGCGGCTACCCCGGCCCGCACGCTCCCGTCGGCGACGTGCGCGGTCGAAAGCCCCGTCGCACCGGTCCACAATTGCGCGATCTCCTGCACAGACGACTCCCCTGAACCTCACTCGAGCACTCGTCGCCGAGTGCCTGAACGCCCCCACGTTCGGCGAGATCACGATACGACATCCGGAGTTGTGAAACACTCTCCACATGGACGCGCATGAGATTCGCAATGCCTACCTCGACTACCAGGAGCGACTCGGGCACGTCAGGATCGACAGAGCCCCGCTGATCCCCCGCGGGGACGGGTCGACACTGTTCACCGGGAGCGGCATGCAGGCCCTTCTCCCCTATCTTCTCGGCGAAGACCACCCCGCCGGAACGCGACTCACCGACAGCCAGCCCTGCGTGCGCGCGCAGGACATCGAGGACGTCGGCGACAACCGCCACACGACGTTCTTCGAGATGCTCGGCAACTGGAGCCTCGGCGACTACTTCAAGGCCGAGCAGATCCCCGCGTTCCTGTCGTTCCTCGTCGACGAGGTCGGCATCGACCCGAACCGTCTCTACGTGACCGCGTTCATCGGCGACGAGGCCGCGGGCATCCCACGGGACGACGAGGCCGCCCGCATCTGGCAGGCGGCCTTCGCGGAGCGCGGCATCGAAGCCGGCATCGTCGAGATGGGGAGCCAGGCGGACGGCGACGCTCGAGGCGTGAACCCCGGCGAGCGCATCTTCTTCTACGACGGCGGCGAGAACTGGTGGTCGCGTGGCGGATCGCTCGAGGCGACCCCCATCGGAGACCCCTGCGGCCCCGACAGCGAGGTCTTCTACGACTTCGGACCGGAGAACCACGACCCCTCATACGGTCGCGCGCACCCGGCGAGCGACAGCGGCCAGTTCATGGAGATCGGCAATCAGGTCTTCATGCAGTACCGGCGCGTCGAAGACGGCTCCTTCGTCGAGCTCGAACGACGCAACGTCGACTTCGGCGGTGGGCTCGAGCGCATCGCCGCGGCCGCGATCCACTCCCCCGACGTGTTCCGGATCTCACTCCTGCGCCCGATCGTCGAGCAGATCGAGCAGCTGAGCGGCAAGAGCTACGAAGAGCACACGCTCTCGATGCGCATCATCGCCGACCACCTGCGCGGGGCGACGTTCCTGGCGGTCGACGGGGTCGTGCCGTCGAACAAGGAGCAGGGGTACGTCATGCGCCGCCTCGTGCGTCGCGCGATCCGCGAGGCCCTCATCCTCGGGATCTCCGAGAACTTCTTCGCGGAGCTCGTGCCGACGATCGCCGACCTCTACGTGGATGACTACCCGGAGGTGCGCGAGCGTCGCGAGGACGTCGTCGCGGTGCTCGTCAAGGAGGAGCGCTCGTTCCGCCGCACCCTCAAGGGCGGCCTCAAGGCGCTCGCCGCGTACAAGGGGTCGACGCTCACCGGCGCCGACGTGTTCCTGCTCTCCGACACGCACGGGTTCCCGCGTGAGCTGAGCGTCGAGGAAGCCAGACGACAGGGCATCGACGTCGATGTGGCCTGGGAGGCGGAGTTCCTGGAAGCCCTCGAGGAGCAGCGGGCCCGCTCACGCGGAGCCACGAAGCTCGGCGCGGCTGGACTCCCGCACCAGGAGTCTCAGGCCCCCAAGGGCCAGGGATGATGTTCCGCTGGCGTCGCAGAGCTCGGACGGCTTCCACGAGTCAGCAGACGAAGCCCAAGAAGAAGACGGGGCTGCCTCCGGTCATCTTCCCTGAGCTCTCCGAGGCCATCGACGACGGCCTGCTGCTGGCGATGCGCATCGTTCGACTCGACGTGAAGAACTCGATCATCAAGCGGACCGTCGGCGAGAAGGTGCCGTTCGCTGCCGCCGACTATCGCGAGGCGGCGAACGCCTCGCTCGACCGGGTGCTCAAGGAGCTGCGGTACTCGGCGGAGCGCGTGGCCGGGGTTCGGGACCGCGCGCGACCAGGCAGGTCGCTGAGCGCCCACGACTACCGGCACGCGGACATCGAGACGCTGAGCTTCCGCGAGCGGGCCTCGCAGGCGGTGAGCGAGCGCATCGAAGCGGACCGCGAGGACGAGGCGTTCATCGACGGGCTCATCGAGCAGGCGCGAGCTGACGCGTGGACCGAGATCTCAGCGCACATCGAGCACGAGCTGCTCGACCCGTGGTCGAAGGGCAGCCCGCGGATGCAGCTGCCGACCTCGCCAGAGGACGACCCGGAACGCGCCGATCGCTTCGACGACCTCGAGAAGGAGCTGCGGAAGCTCGCGCGCGAGGCGAAGATCCAGGAGCGACGCGAGTCCAAGCAGCGCGACCGCTCCTGACCTTGCTTCCCCGGCGCCGTGGGCAGACGCTCTCGGCCGTCGGCATCCGCACGCCGCTACTTGGCGAGGATCGTGTAGAGCGCCTTGCGGGCGTCGTCCAGGACCTTGGTGGCCTCCTGCTGCTGCTCCTCGGTCGCACCGAGACGGAACTGCTGCATGACGCCCATGAACTGCATGGCCGATTCGCGCAGGCCGCTCGCGGACTCTGACATCCCGGCGACGCCGCGCCAGCCCTGCTCGAGCTCCTCGGCGTGCTCGGCCACGTAGGTGCGGCCCGATTCGCTGAGCTCGAAGACCGGCTTCTTCTCAGTGCCGCCCTGCTCGATGAGGTCTTCGTCGACGAGCTGCTGCAGCGTCGGGTAGACGGAGCCGGGGCTTGGGCGCCAGACGCCGTCGGTCTTCTCCGCGATGCCCTTGATGAGGCCGTAGCCGTTGGAGGGGCCTTCCGCGAGGAGGGAGAGGATGGCGGCGCGGACGTCGCCCTTGCCTGCCCGGCGGTGGCCGCGTGGGCCGAACTTCGGGCCGAAGCCTGGACCGTGACCGGCCCCCGGACCGAATCCTGGGCCGAATCCTCGTCCAGGGCCGAATCCGTGTGAGAAGCGACGGACGCGCTCGTCCTGTGCGGCCTCGTGGCCGAACCCGTGGCCCTGCTCGTGGGAGCGGCCTCGGTCTGCGTCGAACGGGTGGTGGTTGTGGGTGAAGTGCTTTCGCATGGTGAACCTTTCTGCTGGAGCTGCACCGTGCAACCCCGATAGCTCGACGATATATCGGAGAAGAGTCGCTGTCAAGCGATATATCGGAGAATGTTCGAGAGGTTCGGGAAGCGCTCAGGCACGCGCGTCGCGGCGCCTCCGGAGCTCGGGCATGACGCACTCGCTGAGCAACGGCGCGAGATCGGCCAGGTCAGCTCCAGGGGCCGGATACGCATCCACCCAGCGCAGCTCCGCGATCTCGGCGCGAGCCCGTGGCGTCCCGCTCAGCTCTGCCAGGTACACCGTGCCGATGAGGTCGGTCGCCGCCTCGTTCGCGGCCGCGGTCGTCCACTCCCCGAGGAGCGTCACGTCGGCGTCGTCGAGCACGATCCCCACCTCCTCCTCGATCTCGCGAAGAGCCGCCGCCTTCGGCGACTCCCCCGGCTCGAGCTTCCCGCCGGGGAGCATGAACTTCGTCGTCCCGCGTTTGCGGACCGTGAGCACCTGCCCCTCGGGATCCTCGAAGCAGATGGCGGCGACAGTCAACACAGAAGCGGGCACGCACCAAGGATAGGTGCGTGCCCGCTGGCGCCGAAAGGAGGCGTCGCCGTTCCTGCCGCTACTGCCGCTACTGCCCGAGCTTGCCCACCGTGACTCGGACCGTCTGCTCCTGGCCGCCGCGCATGAGCACGGCTTCGACCTGCGTTCCCGGCTCGAGGGCACGGATCTGGGCCGTCAGGTCCGTCGAGCTGGAGACTCGGTGCCCACCGAACGAGGTGATCACGTCACCGGCCTGGATGCCGGCCTGCGCCGCGGGGCCCCCTGCGGTGAGCTGCGTCACGTAGGCCCCGGCCATGCTCGAGTCGGCCGCGGTCGGGTCGCTGACGCTCGCTCCGAGGAATCCGTGCGAGACGGCGCCGCTCGAGATGAGCTGCTCCGCCACCCGCTTCACGAGGTTCGAGGGCAGCGAGAAGCCGACGCCGATGTTGCCGGATGCGCTGCCGCTGCTGCTGCCGGCGCCAGCGATCGCCACGTTGATGCCGATGAGGGCGCCGTCCTGGTTGACCAGCGCACCACCGGAATTGCCCGGGTTGATGGCGGCATCGGTCTGGATGACCGGGAGAGCAACGGAGGACGACCCCTGGGTGCTCGTCTGCCCCTCGGACGAGTTCGGGTCGCCGCGCCAGAAATTGTACGGGCTGTCTTCCTGGGTGCCGTCAGACTGGACCTCCTCCGGAACCGCGGAGGAGCTGACGAGGATGCCACGGTCGAGGGCGCTCACGACGCCCTCGGTCACCGAGTCGGAGAGCCCGAGCGGAGCGCCGATGGCCACGGCGACATCGCCCACATTGAGCGAGTCGGAGTCGGCGAACGTGATGGGGGTCAGCGACGTGTCCTCGACCTTGATGATCGCGAGATCGAGCACAGGGTCGCCGGCGACGAGGGTCGCAGGCAGCAGGCGGCCGTCGCTCGTCTGGACCGAGAGCTCGGCGTTGCCCGTTGCGCCGTCGATCGTCGCGACATGGTTGTTCGTGACGATGTACCCGGAACCGTCGACGACGACACCGGAGCCGCTCGCCCCCGTCTGACCGGAGGATGCGGAGATCGTGACGACGCTCGGGGAGGCCACCGCGGCGATGCTCGTCACGAGCGTCGCGTCCTGCGGGTTGTTGACCGTGATCGACTGCGAGCTGGACGAGCCCGCGGCCACCTGGGACGAGCCGAAGCCGCCGACGACGGCTCCGCCAACGCCGCCACCGACGACGCCACCGACAAGGAGGCCCGCGGTGAGGAGCGCGACCGTGCCGAAGCGGCGCTTGCGGGGCTTCGGTACCTGCGCCGTTGCCGGCGACCCTGCCGGGCCGAAGCTGTTCGACGGGTACTCGGCGCCCGCGTAGTCCGGGGTCGAGTACTGGGGCGCCGAGTAGTCCTGGTACTGGGGTGCCTGGTAGCCGGCCGGCGCGTACTGGCCGGGCTGGTACGGGCCGGAGGAGTACTGCGGCGCGAAGGCGTGCGACTGCGAGGACGAGGAGGGCTGCTGAGCGGAGGACTCGAGGTGCGGCTTGGCGCCGTCCTGCGGGTTCGTTTCCGGGAAGGAGGGGGTGGACATGTGTGGTTCCTTTCGACACCACTGAGCATCCAACCCGGGGCTATGGCCTTCCTATGGCGAAGCTGTGGCTCAGCTTCGACCCGCGAGCGCGTGCACCCTGATCCGCACCTGCACCAGAGATCCGGGCGGGAGCACGGTGAGCGCAGCCGCCTTGATGCGCTCGGCGAGGCCTTCCAGGATCTGCGCCTGCGGGGCGGACGCCTCGACCCGCACCCGGACGGCCACGGTCGTGGCGTCGCCCGACGTGCCGACCTCCACGTGCAGCGATCCGAGATGGATGCTCGTGATGGGCAGTAGCTCCACCACCCCGGGGGCACCGATGGTCGCCGCCTCGACGGCTTCGGCGATACGCTCGCGGTCGATCATTCGGCGCTCCTCACGTCGGCGATGACGATGTCGATGCCGGTGACCTGCAGGGTCGTGTGGACGGCGAGCGCCTCGGCGATCGCCTCCCGAACGCGGTCGGCCAGCGGATGCAGCGGTCTCAAGCCCAGAACCGTGACGGAGACCGTGAGGTGCACGGGCGCACCTGGCTCCGTCACCTCGCCGTCGAGCACGCAACGACCGATCAGGACGCCGTCCAGGGCATCGCCCGTGCGCCGGACGATCTCGCGCACGACGCCCTCGCTCTGCGAGAACTCGTACTCGGGCTCGACCGAGGTGAGCGGAATCTCGCGGCCTGCACGAGCATCCATCGCGATGCCACGCAGCATCGACTGCAGCCACGCTCCGCTCGGCCCTGGTGTCGCTGCCGACTCGGCTTCGATGAGGTCGTGGGAGGCGCGTGTGACGCGTTCGAGGGCTTCGAGCGCTCGCTCGCACTCCGGGTCGCTCTCGATGTCGGCGTTGTAGGGCACGCGACCGGCTTCCAGATACTCGGAGAGCTGCGTGAGGGTGTACCCCGCCGCGCCGATGGTGGGTTCGTCGTCTTCGCTCATGCCCATTCCTCCATTCCCCGCAGCAGCGCGAGCCTGGCCCGCGACAGGGCCCCTCGCACCGTCGAGGTGTTCGTTTCGAGCTGTTCGGCGATCTCGGCGTAGGTGAAACCCGCCGTCTCCTTCAGGACCCAGCACTGCCGCTGGAGCTCGGGGAGCGTGCCGAGAATTCGGGATGCAGTATCGAGCTTTGCGTTCAGCTCGAGCTGGGCCGACGGCCCGAGCTCCTTCGCGGCGGGTGCCACGACGTCGTCGATGTCCTGCTCGAACTTCCGCTTCCTGAGCAGGTCGGTCGCCTTGCGAGCCGCGATCTGCACAAGCCAGGCGCGCACGGCACTGGGCTCGCGGAGGAGGTCGAGTCGCTTCCAGGCGACGATGCAGGCGTCCTGCACCGCATCTTCGGCGTCGGCGCGGGACGAGAGCAGTCGGATCGCGGTGGCGATCATGAGCCCCCAGTGGCGACGGATGAGCACCTCGAACGCGCGCTGGTCACCGTCTCTGGCGCGGGCGACGAGCAACGCGTCCGGCGCCTCGGCGAGGTCAGGCATGGCCCCTCCTTCGCGAAAGCCAGTGGACCGGGCGGCTCCACTCGCGAGCAACCCTATGACACCGATCCTCGCCGCTTCCTGCCAATGCCTGGCACCCGGGGAGACCGACGACGAAAGCGGCGAATTCGAGCGTCGACCATCGTGTTTCCAACAGGTAAACTCCACTCGCGCGCGCGTGCCCACGCGCGCTTGCAACAATCCTGGGGGAACTCCTTGAGCTTTTTCGAAAGCCTGATGCGCACGAAGAGCATCGAGGCATCACTTGCGGACTCGCACTCCGAGGGACGGTCGCTCAAGCGCTCCCTCGGCGTGTGGGACCTCGCCATCATGGGCGTCGCCGTTGCCGTCGGCGCCGGCATCTTCTCCGTCGGAGCGAAGGCGGCCGCCAACAACGCCGGCCCCTCGATCACGATCGGCTTCCTCCTGGCGGCGGTCACGTGCGGTCTCGCGATCATGGCGTACGCCGAGTTCGCGTCGTCGGTGCCCGTCGCCGGCTCCGCCTACACATTCACGTACGCGACGCTCGGAGAGCTGCTCGCGTGGATCATCGGCTGGGACCTCATCCTCGAGATGCTCTCCGCCTCCGCCGTCATCGCCAGCTACTGGGGCGTGTACCTGCAGGAGGTCGTCAACATCTGGGGCTGGGACATCCCGCCGAAGCTCAGCATCTTCGGGCTCTTCGAGCTGAACTGGGCCGCGTTCTTCATCGTCGCCGTCCTCACGACGCTGCTCGCGCTCGGCACCAAGCTGTCCTCTCGCGTCAGCGCGGTCCTGACGATCCTGAAGGTCGCGACCGTGCTCTTCGTCATCATCGTCGGCGCCTTCTTCGTCAACATGAAGAACTACACGCCGTTCATCCCGCCGTCCCAGCCCGCGCAGGACTCGGGAGCGGATGCGTGGCACCAGTCGCTGTTCTCCTTCATGTCCGGTGCTGAGCCGAGCATGTACGGCGTCTTCGGCCTCCTCGCCGGCGCTTCCATCGTGTTCTTCGCGTTCATCGGGTTCGACGTCGTCGCGACCAGCGCGGAAGAGGTCAAGAACCCCAAGAAGAACCTGCCCCGCGGCATCTTCCTCGGCCTCGCCATCGTCACCGTGCTCTACCTCTCGGTGAGCCTCGTCATCACGGGCATGGTGTCCTACACCGACCTCGCGGCCTCCGAGACCCCGTCGCTCGCGACGGCATTCGTGCTCGTCGGGGCCGACTGGGCCGCCCAGATCATCTCGATCAGCATCCTCCTCGGCTTCACGACCGTCATCCTCGTGCTCCTCATGGGCCTCGCCCGAGTGCTGTTCTCGATGAGCCGCGACGGGCTGCTCCCCCGCTCGTGGAGCATCACGAGCGAGAAGCGCAAGACGCCGATCCGCCTGCAGATCGGCGTCGGCGTCGCGGTCGCGCTGCTCGCTGGGCTCACGAACGTCGACTGGCTCGAGGAGATGATCAACATCGGCACGCTCTCCGCGTTCGTGCTCGTGAGCCTCTCCATCCTCGTGCTGCGCAAGAAGTACCCGAACCGTGAACTGGCCTACCGCATGCCGTGGTCGCCGTTCCTGCCGATCCTCTCGGCGGTGCTGTGCTTCTGGCTCATGCTCAACCTCTCGACGCTCACCTGGCTGCGCTTCGCCATCTGGCTCGTCATCGGCCTCGCGATCTACTTCCTCTACAGCCGCCGCAACTCGCGCCTCGGCAAGGAGCAGCACTCGCTCGCCGACAAGCTGGGCTCCGGAGAGCTGAAGTAGCCGGTCCCTGCTCGCAGAGACGGCCCCCGTCCACCTTCCGGTGGACGGGGGCCGTATCGCTGCGTGACGCGGCGTGGAGCTAGATCTGCGACAGCTCCTTGCGGTGCGGCACGATCGGGGGCTGCACGCCACCCAGCTGCTCGATGATGCGCACCACCTGGGTGGAGTAGCCGAACTCGTTGTCGTACCAGACGTAGAGCACGAGGTTCTTGCCCTCGGCGATGGTCGCGAGCCCATCGACGATGCCGGCCCGGGTCGTGCCCACGAAGTCCGTGGAGACGACCTCGCTCGACTCGATGTAGTCGATCTGCTGACGGAGGACGGAGCTGAGCGAGATCTGACGGAGGAAGTCGTTCACCTCGCCGCGAGTCGTCGGACGCTCGAGCGTGAGGTTGAGCACGGCCATGGAGACGTCCGGCGTAGGGACGCGGATGGCGTTGCCGGTGAGCTTGCCCTCGAAGTGCGGGAGCGCCTTCGCGACTGCCTTCGCCGCGCCGGTCTCCGTGATGACCATGTTGAGTCCCGCGGCGCGTCCGCGGCGGTCTCCCTTGTGGAAGTTGTCGATGAGGTTCTGGTCGTTGGTGAACGAGTGCACCGTCTCGACGTGTCCGTGCACGACCCCGTATCGCTCGTCGATGACCTTGAGGACGGGCGTGATGGCATTGGTCGTGCAGGATGCTGCCGAGAGAATTCGGTCGTCGTCCGTGATGCCGGCGTTGTTGATGCCGTAGACGATGTTCTTGAGCTTGCCCTTGCCCGGCGCCGTCAGCAGCACCCGACGCACGCCGGGGCTCTGCAGGTGCTGCGCGAGGCCCTCGGCGTCGCGCCAGCGGCCCGTGTTGTCGACGACGATGGCGTCCCGGATCCCGTACGAGGCGTAGTCCACGGTGGCCGGGTCGTTCGAGTAGATGACCTTGATGACGGTGCCGTTGGCCTGGATCGTCGAGGCTGCCTGGTCGACGGAGATCGACCCCGCGAAGGCGCCGTGCACGGAGTCGCGTCGCAGGAGGCTCGCCCGCTTCTCGAGGTCGTTGTCGCTGCCCTTGCGCACGACGATGGCCCGGAGGCGCAGCCCGCGTCCGGTGCCGGCGTGCGAGATGATGATGCGGGCGAGCAGGCGGCCGATGCGACCGAATCCGTAGAGGACGACGTCGGCGCCGGAGTCCGGCGAGCCGGTGCCGATGACCTCGAGGAGCTGATTCGCGAGGAAGGTGTCGAGGTCCTCGGCCTGGGCCGCGAATCGGGTCGCGAGCTCGCCGAGATCGATCGAGGCGGTGCCGAGGTCGAACTCCTGCAGCCGCTCGAGGATGGGCAGCGTCGCGTCCAGCGACAGCTCGACGTCGTTGATGCGGCGCGCGAAGCGGTGCGCCTTGATGATGTCGATCGCGGAGAGGTTGATGAGCCGGTGACCGTAGATGGAGGTCACGACGTTGCGGGTGCGGTAGAGGTTCCCGATGAGCGGGATCATCCGCTCGGCGATGCCGACTTTCTCCAGCCACTCGTGCTGCGTCTTCTCGGACTTTTCCATCATCGAATGGGACCCCTCAACGTCGAAAGTTCACGCCTGACAGCCAGGCTCACGAAAAATCCTACGGTTCTGCGCTGCCTGACGTGCGGGAATCCGGGTCAAGGGGCACGCCCGTATTCACGATGAAGAAAAAAGGGCCGAATTTGCCACGAGGGGCCCGTCCCGCGACTGCGGAACGGACCCCTCGGCGCTGGCGGACTCGCTAGCTGCGCTTCGCCCGCTTCTCGCGGACACGCATGTTCGTGATGATCGGCGAGCCCTCGAAGCCATACACCTCGCGGAGTCGACGCTGGATGAAACGACGGTAGCCCGGGTCGAGGAAGCCGGTCGTGAAGAGCACGAATGTCGGCGGACGCGTCTGCGCCTGTGTGCCGAACAGGATGCGCGGCTGCTTGCCGCCACGGAGCGGGTGCGGGAACTCCGCCGTGAGCTCCGCGAGGAACGCGTTGAACTTGCCCGTGGGGATGCGCGTGTCCCACGAGTCGAGGGCCAGCTCAAGGGCCGGCACGAGCTTCTCGAGGTGGCGGCCGGTCTTCGCGGAGATGTTGACGCGCGGCGCCCAGGCGACGTGAGCGAGGTCGCGTTCGACCTCACGCTCGAGCTGCCAGCGACGTTCGTCGTCGAGCATGTCCCACTTGTTGAAGGCGAGCACGAGCGCGCGCCCGGATTCGAGCACCAGGTCGATGATGCGCAGGTCCTGCACGTTGACGGCCTCGGTCACGTCGAGGACGACGACGGCGACCTCGGCCTTCTCGAGGGCGGCCGTCGTGCGCAGCGAGGCGTAGAAGTCCGCGCCCTGCTGCAGGTGCACCCGACGGCGGATGCCCGCCGTGTCGACGAAGCGCCAGATCTTGCCGCCAAGCTCGACCTGCTCGTCGACGGGGTCGCGAGTGGTGCCGGCGAGGGAGTTGACGACGACACGCTCTTCGCCAGCGGCCTTGTTGAGGAGGCTCGACTTGCCGACGTTCGGTCGTCCCAGGATGGCGACGCGGCGGGGCCCGCCGATCTCCTCCTTCGCGACCTTGGAGACCTCGGGGAGGATCTCGATGACCTTGTCGAGGAGGTCGGCGACACCGCGTCCGTGGACTGCCGAGACCGGCCACGGCTCGCCGAGTCCGAGGCTCCACAGCTGCGCCGCGTTCGGCTCCTGGACGGCGTCGTCGACCTTGTTCGCGACGAGGATGACGGGCCGGTCCGTCTTGCGGAGCAGCTTCACGACGTGCTCGTCCGTGGCGGTGGGGCCGACGTTCGCGTCGACGACGAAGAGCACGGCGTCAGCGAGCTCGACGGCGATCTCCGCCTGCTGGGCGACCGACAGGTCGATGCCCTTCGCGTCGGGCTCCCACCCGCCGGTGTCGACGATCGTGTACCAGCGGTTGTTCCACTCGGCCTTGTACGAGACGCGGTCGCGGGTCACGCCTGGCGTGTCCTCGACGACGGCCTCGCGCCGGCCGATGATGCGGTTGACGAGCGCGCTCTTGCCGACGTTGGGTCGGCCGACGACCGCGAGCACGGGAAGCGCTGGCAGGTACGTGATGGCGTCGCCGTCCTCGGAGGCGCCGAGGAGCACCTCGAGGTCGTCTTCCTCGAGCTCGTAGTCGTCGAGGCTCTGGCGCAGCGCGTTGGTGCGCTGCTCGACGACGGATTCGTCGAGCCCCTCCAGGCGCGAGACGAGCTCCTCGCCTCCTGCTGCGTCGAACTCGTCTGAGGCCTGGGTGGCCTCGTCGTTGTTCCCTTGGTCGTCAGTCATCGTGACTCCTTCGTGTTGTCGTGTCTGACAGCGCGCTCGGGGCGGCTGCCAGCGACGGTGCTGTCGTCTGGTGCGAACCGGGCGCCGAGGCGACGATTCGCAGGAATTCCTCGACCGACTGCTCGAAATCGAGCCTCGTCGTGTCGAGCACCGTGACGCCGTCGGCGGCCTCGGTGAAGTTGGTGACCTTGGCGTCGCGGGCATCGCGCGCCGAGACGGACTCGGCCACGGCGGAGGCCGCCTCGCCTGCCTTCTCGCCGGCCCTGCGTGCGATGCGAACGGCCTCGTCCGCGGTCATGAGGATGCGCACGGGCGCATCCGTGGCCACGACCGTCGTGATGTCCCTGCCTTCGGCGATGATGCCGGCGGCTGCCGTCTCGGCCATGGTGCTCCGGAAGAGCGCCGTGAGGGCCGCACGGGCTTCTGGCACCCGGGATACTCGCCAGACCTCGCCGGAGATGGCGGTGTCGCGGATGTGCTCCGAGACATCGGTCTCGCCAACGCGAACCCAGCGCTCGTCCGGGCTCTGCGAGATGCGGTACTCGGCGATGAAGGTGGGAAGCAGGGCGACGATGGTCGCGGCGTCGTCGAGGTCGCAGCCCTGCTCGATGGCGAACCAGGTCAGCGCGCGGTACGCGGCGCCCGTGTCGAGGTAGCCGAAGCGGAGGCGCCTCGCGCTCTCGCGGCACACGCTGGACTTGCCCGACCCGGCGGGGCCGTCGACGGCGACGACAAGGGGGGCGACCGCGACGGAGGCGGCGAGCGGAGAGGCGGGCGCGCTCATGCGGCGATCCTCCACCCTCGCTGCTCGAGCTCTTCGACGAGCTTCGCCGTCGCCGATGGCACGACGGAGATGACGACGAGGCCCACGTTCGATGCCTGCGCGTGTTCCATCCGGAAGTCCTCGACGTTGACCTCCGCGTCGCCCACATCGCCCATGAGGCGTGCGAGCTGGCCTGGCTTGTCGTCGATCATGACCGTGACGGAGTCGAACTCGCGTCGCGAGGAGCCGTGCTTGCCTGGCAGGCGCGCGACGCCGGCGTTGCCGGTCGCGAGCTGTTCCGCGATGATGCGCCCGGAGCCGCGCTCCTGGCTGCGCTCGAGCGCTCCGGCGACCTTGTCGAGGTCGGCCTGCAGCTTGCGGAGCACCGCAGCAGTCGGGGCCGCGTTCGCGGTGAGGATCTGGGTCCACAGGACGGGGTCGCTCGAGGCGATCCTCGTGAGGTCTCGCAGGCCCTGGCCCGCGAGCGCGGTCGCGCCGTCCTCGTCGTCGACGAGGCGTGAGGCGAGCAGCGTGGAGACCAGCTGGGGGACGTGGGAGACGAGCGCAACGGCACGGTCGTGGTCGTGGGCCGTCATCGCGACGGGAGTCGCGCCGAGGTCGAGCGCAAGGCCTTCGACCTCCTGCAGCGCGAAGACGCTCGTCTGCTCGTGATGCGCGATGACCCACGGGCGTCCGACGAAGAGGTCGGCGCGGCCTGAGAGCGGCCCGCCCGTCTCGCGGCCGGCCATGGGGTGCGAGCCGAGGTACCGGCTGATGTCGGCTCCCCGAGCGACGAGCTCGGCGAGCGGTGCCGACTTCACGCTCGCGACGTCGGTCACGATGGCGTCCGGCCAGCGCTCGAGCTCGGCCGCGACGACCTGGCCCGTCACGTCAGGCGGCACGCAGACCACGACGATGCGGGGTGGCTCTCCCCCGGCAGCATCCGCCGCGGGGGTTCCCGCGCCGTAGTCGACCGCGAGCTGCAGCACCGACGGCGAGATATCGTCGAGCTGGACGTCGACGCCGAGCCTCCGGAGCCCGTGACCGACACTCGTGCCGAGCAGCCCGGCACCGACCACCCGCACCGGGGAGTTGGTTCGAGTTGGCGTCATCGACGACCTTTCGACTTGGCAGACGGCGTCTGCCGCGCGGTTCTCCCCTGCTTCGCCCCGCGCTCGGGGGCTGCTGACTGCGCGGGGGCGCCGCTCTCGCGCTGCTCACCGGCTCGCCGGGCGAGCTTCAGGATGCGGCCGAGTTCCAGTGTAGTGAACTCGCGCATCTCCCCCTCGCGCAGCGTGCCGAGATTCAACGGCCCGAAGCTCCTGCGCACGAGCGCGCTGACGGGGTGCCCGACCTCTTCGAGCATGCGACGCACGATGCGGTTGCGGCCGGAGTGCAGCACGATCTCGACGAGCGAGGCCGTGTGACTCGGCTGATCGGCGAGCAGCCTCGCGCTGTCGGCCTTGATGAAGCCGTCCTCGAGCTCGAATCCCTGGCGAAGGCGCTGCAAGGCCTTCGCGGACACGCGTCCCTCGACGCGGGCGATGTACGTCTTCTCCACGCCGAAGGACGGGTGCGCGAGCACGTGCGCGAGTTCCCCGTCGTTCGTGAGGATCAGCAGGCCGCTCGTGTCGATGTCGAGCCTGCCGACGTTGTAGACCCGCTCCTCGAATTCGCTCGTGAACTCGCGAAGGTCAGGGCGGCCCTGCTCGTCGCGCATCGTCGAGACGACCCCGGTGGGCTTGTTCAGGAGGACGTAGCGCTTGCTCGGGTCGAGCTGGATGGGGGTGCCATCCACCGCGACCTCGTCACGGTCCGGGAAGACGCGGCTGCCGAGCTCGGTCACGACGACCCCGTTGACCTCGATGCGTCCCTGCGTGATGTACTGCTCGCAGACACGACGGGAGGCGACGCCTGCCGCCGCGAGCGCCTTCTGCAGACGGACGCCGTCGTTGCGCTCTTCCACCGGAGCGACCTCGCGGCCGGGCAGCGGGATGTCGGCGAAGTCGTCCATCGAGTAGCCGCCTTCTGGTCGCGCCTGCGCAGCCTGGCGGAGCGCCGCGGCTTCGTCGGCGGTGCGGTCGGCGTCGCTGTGGCGCGGTGCGCGCCCTCGCTGATCACTCATGGAATCCGTCCTGTCCTTCGTCGAGCAGAGGTGAAATCTTTGGCAGCTCGTCGAGCGAGTTGAGTCCCAGGTGCACCAGAAGCGCCTGGGTCGTGACGTAGCGAATGGCCCCGGTCACGTCGTCGTGGCCGTCTTCTGCGATGAGGCCACGTGCTACCAGAGTACGCACCACCGAGTCGACGTTCACAGCGCGGACCTGCGCCACCTGCGAACGGGTGATGGGCTGACGGTAGGCGATGACGGCGAGCGTCTCGAGCGCGGCCTGCGAGAGCCTCGACGGCTGGCGGGTGAGCACGAAGTCGGCGACGATGTCGTCGAGCGTCTCGCGCACGTAGAGCCGCCATCCCCCGCCCACCTCGCGCAGCTCGAAGCCGCGCTCCGGCCCGCCGAGGTCGCCGTTGTAGTCGGCGACGAGCCGGCCGATGGATGCTCGGACGTCGGAGACGGGGCGGCTGACCGCGCCGGCGATGGTCACGAGCGACAGCGGCTCGTCGGCGACGAAGAGGATCGCCTCGACGGCGCGGTCGAGCTCGACGCTTGGCTGCTCGCCCGGATCGGAGGGCTGCTCGGTCGCGGTGAGGTCAGTCATCGTCGTCTCCGAGGCTCGAGAGCTGCGCCGCATCCCAGTCCTGCGCGTCCCACTGCACGATGAGCTCGCCGAGCGGGGTCTCCTGCTCGAAGCTCAACGCGGCCCTGCGGTACAGCTCCAGGAGGGCCAGGAAGCGGGCGATGACCACACCGCGAGCGCTGGCGTCAGCGACGAGCTCCCGGAAGGTGCGCGGTTCGCCGTCCTGGAGGACCGCGACGAGGATGCGGGCCTGCTCCCGGATGCTCACCTTGGGGGCGTGGAGGTGGGTGAGGCCGACGGTCGGGATCTCTCGTGGCGCGAGCGCGAGCGTCGCGAGCGCGGCGAAGTCAGCGGCGGACAGCGTCCAGACGAGCTCCGGGATGCGCTCTCGGAACTTCGCCTCCAGGGGCACGGCACGAGTCGTACGCTGCCCCTCGACGCCGAGCGCCGCCGCGAACCATGCGGAGACCTCCTTGAACGCCTTGTACTGCAGGAGGCGCGCGAACAGGAGGTCTCGTGCCTCGAGGATCGCCACGTCCTCCGCATCCACGTACTCGCCCTGCGGAAGCAGGCTGACGATCTTCATGTCGAGCAGCGTCGCCGCGACGACGATGAACTCGCTTGCCCGATCGAGCTCCTCCGGCGTCGACAGGTCGTTCAGGTACCCGATGAACTCGCTCGTGACGCGGCTGAGCGACACCTCGGTGATGTCCATCTCGTGCTTCGAGATGAGCGTCAGCAGGAGATCGAACGGGCCTTCGAAGTTGCTGAGGGAGACACGGAAGTCCGCGTCCGGGGCCGCCTCGATGTCGGCGGCGGCCGAGCTCCCTTGCCTGGCCGGGGTGGCCCGTGCGGTCAGCGTGCTAGGCGACGGCGCCACGTTCGACCAACTCGCGCGCGAGCTGGTGGTAGGCCTTCGCCGCGGTGTGCTCTGGAGCGAAACTGACGATGGGCACGCCGGCGACGGAGGCATCGGGGAACTTCACCGTGCGGCCGATGACCGTGTCGAAGACGCGGTCGCCGAACGCCTCGTAGACGCGGTCGAGCACCTCGCGCGAGTGCAGCGTGCGGCCGTCGTACATGGTGGGCAGGATGCCGTCGAGCTCGAGCGAGGGGTTGAGACGGTCGCGCACCTTGTCGACGGTCTCGACGAGCAACGCGACGCCGCGGAGCGCGAAGTACTCGCACTCGAGCGGAATGATCACGCCGTGGCTCGCGGTGAGCGCGTTGACCGTGAGGAGTCCGAGGGAGGGCTGGCAGTCGACGATGATGACGTCGTACTCGCTCGAGACCTTGCGCAGCACACTCGCGAGGATCTGCTCGCGCGCGACCTCGGTGACGAGGTGCACCTCCGCCGCCGAGAGGTCGATGTTCGCGGGCATCACGTCGAGGCCCGGGAAGGCCGTCGGCTGGATGACCTCGTGCGGGTCCTTGACCGTGCCGATGAGCAGGTCGTAGACCGTCGGGGCGTCGTAGGTGCGAATGCCGAGGCCCGCGCTCAGCGCACCCTGCGGGTCGAAGTCGACGGCGAGCACACGGCGGCCATAGAGCGCGAGCGAGGCGCCGAGGTTGATGCTCGTCGTGGTCTTCCCGACGCCACCCTTCTGGTTGCACATCGAGATGATGCGCGCAGGGCCGTGGTCGTCGAGTTCCTCTGGCACGTCGAAGTGGTTATAGAGTCGCGTCGACACCGCGCTTGCGCTGCGGGGAGTGGATTCGATGGTCTCTTCGCTCATGACCTCTGCATCCTATCCCCGGCCTGGCCTCCGCCGAGGGTGGCGCGCGGATGGCTCGTCGCGTAGACGTCCCGGAGCGTGTCGGCCGTCACGAGCGTGTAGATCTGCGTCGTCGAGACGGAGGCGTGGCCGAGGAGCTCCTGCACGACACGCACGTCCGCCCCACCCTCGAGCAGGTGCGTCGCGAACGAGTGGCGGAGGGTGTGCGGGGAGACGCGCCCGGCGAGGTCCGCCCGCGCTGCGATCGCGTCGAGCAGGTTGAAGGCGCTCTGCCGGGAGAGCCGCGCACCGCGCGTGCCGAGGAACAGCGCAGGGGTTGCGCTCCCCCGCGAGGAGAGCTCGCGTCTCGCTCGAACGAGGTAGCGGTCGAGGGCTCGCTGCGCGAAGCTGCCGACCGGCACGATGCGCTGCTTGTTGCCCTTGCCCCGCACCCGGAGGATGCCGGGCTCGAGCAGGTCATCGACGTTGAGGTCGACGAGTTCGGAGATGCGCGCGCCGCTCGCGTAGAGGAGCTCGACGAGCGCGGTGTCGCGCATCGCCTCGAGCGTCTCGCCGTCTGCTGCCTGCAGCAGCCGCTCCACCTCGGCCACGGTGAGCGCCTTCGGGAGCCGGGATGGCAGCTTCGGCGCGCGCACCCGCGCGGTGGCGTCCACGTCGAGCACGCCCTCGTCGAGCAGGAACCGGTGGAAGCCGCGCACCGAGGACAGCGTCCTCGAGATGGAGGAGGCGGCCAGCTGCTCGCCGTCGCGCAGGTGCGCGAGGAAGGCGGTGACGTCCTCGGGCTTCGCGGCCGCGACCGGGCCGCGGTCACCCTGCTCGAGCCAGTCGAGGTACTTGACGAGGTCTCGCCGGTAGGCCCCGAGGCTGTTGGCGGAGAGGCCGCGCTCGATCGTCAGATGCCTGAGGTAGGTGTCGAGGCGGGCCGCGTCCGACGTGGCCTCGCCTGGATCCGCGGCCATGGGCTGGCCGACTACTCTGGGCGCCCCGGCGAGCGGGTCGGCCAGGCCGCATCCGCGGGGCGGAGCGTCGAGAAGGAGCGCTCCTTCGCGAGGTGGAGCGCCATGACGCCCGAGACGACGAACGGGTTCTGCACGGAGCCGTCGAGGACGGCCTCGAGCGCGTCGGGAAGCGCAACCCAGCGCTGCTCGAGCTCCGCCTCCTCACCGGTGCGATCGAACGCCTCCGGAGTGGCCGAGAGACCGCGGGCGAGGTAGACGCGCACGTTCTCGCTGCTGCCCCCCGGCGAGGTGTACTGGTCGAGCAGCACGTCCCAGCGGTCCGCGAGCAGGTCGACCTCCTCGCCGAGCTCGCGCTTCGCGGCGTCGAGCGGGTCCTCGCCGGGCGCGTCGAGGAGTCCTGCCGGCAGCTCCCAGTCGCGCCGCCCGACCGGGTGACGGTACTGGCGGATGAAGAGGATGCGGTCGGCGTCGTCGAGCACGAGCACTGCGACCGCGCCCGTGTGCGACATGAACTCCCGCGTCAGCACCTCTCCGCCGAAACGGAACCGCTCGCGGACGATGTCCCAGACGGCGCCGCGGAAGACGACGCTCGACTCGAGCACCGTGTCTTCCGCGACCGCGTCGGCGAAGGGCCCCGATTCAGCGGACGAGGTCACTGCTGGACCTGGTCCACGTCCTGCACGCTCTCCTCGACGTCGACGAGACGACCGGAACGCTGACGCTCGAGGCCGGCGGCGACGAGGCCGGAGAACAGCGGGTGCGCGTTGTTGGGGCGCGACTTGAGCTCGGGGTGCGCCTGCGTGGCCACGTAGAACGGGTGCACCTCGCGAGGCAGCTCGACGTACTCGACGAGCGTGCCGTCCGGTGAGAGTCCCGAGAAGTGGAGACCCGCATCCGAGATCTGATCGCGGTACGCGTTGTTCACCTCGTAGCGGTGACGGTGGCGCTCCTCGACGAGGGTCGAGCCGTAGAGCTCGGCGATGATGGAGCCCTCGTCGAGAGCTGCCGGGTAGGACCCGAGGCGCATCGTGCCGCCGAGGTCGCCGGTCTCGATGATGTCGACCTGCTCGGCCATGGTCGCGATGACGGGGTTCGGCGTCTCCGGGTCGAACTCGGACGAGCTCGCGTCGGTGATGCCGACGACGTTGCGCGCGTACTCGATGACCATGCACTGCATGCCGAGGCACAACCCGAGCGTGGGGATGCCGTTGTCGCGAGCGAAGCGCAGGGCGCCGAGCTTGCCCTCGATGCCGCGGATGCCGAAGCCGCCTGGCACGCAGATCGCGTCGACGTCGCTCAGCTGTGCTGCGGAGCCCTCTGCCGTCTCGCACTCGTCGGATGGGATCCAGCGCAGCTTGACGCGCGTCTGGTTCGCGAAGCCGCCGGCCCGCAGCGCCTCGGTCACGGACAGGTAGGCGTCGGGGAGGTCGATGTACTTGCCGACCAGGCCGACCGTGATCTGGTGCTTCGGCTGGTGGACGACCTCGAGCAGTCGCTCCCAGGCGCTCCACTCGATGGGCTCGGCGGGGAGCTTGAGCTGCTCGATGATGTACTCGTCGAGCCCCTGCTCGCGCAGGACGCGGGGGATGTCGTAGATCGACGGCAGGTCGATGGTGTTCACGACCGCGCGCTCCGGCACGTCGCACATGAGGGCGATCTTGCGCTTGTTGCTCTCGGTCACGGGGCGGTCGCTGCGCAGCACGAGCGCGTCCGGCTGGATCCCCGCGGAGCGGAGAGCCGCGACCGAGTGCTGGGTCGGCTTGGTCTTCTGCTCGCCTGAGGCTCCCATGAACGGGACGAGCGAGACGTGCACGAAGAACACGTTGTCGCGTCCGAGCTCGTGGCGCAGCTGGCGGGCCGACTCGATGAAGGGCTGCGACTCGATGTCGCCGATCGTGCCGCCGACCTCGGTGATGATGACGTCGGGGCGAGGCTCCTCGCTGGCCTGGAGGCGCATGCGTCGCTTGATCTCGTCGGTGATGTGCGGGATCACCTGGACCGTGTCGCCCAGGTACTCGCCGCGGCGCTCCTTGGCGATGACGCTCGAGTAGATCTGCCCGGTCGTGACGTTGGCCGACTGCGCGAGGTCGACGTCGAGGAAGCGCTCGTAGTGGCCGATGTCGAGGTCGGTCTCAGCCCCGTCGTTGGTGACGAACACCTCGCCGTGCTGGAACGGGTTCATGGTGCCCGGGTCGACGTTGAGGTAAGGGTCGAGCTTCTGCATGACGACGCGCAGGCCTCGGGCCCTGAGGAGGTTGCCCAAGCTGGCAGCGGTCAAGCCCTTGCCGAGAGAGGAGACCACGCCCCCGGTCACATAGATCTGCTTGACAACGGCCTGGTCGTTTCCCGCAACTGGGATATCTGCGCTAGTCACGGAATTCCATATTAGCCGACGGACCGCGATCCGTCTGCGCCTGACGCTGTGCGATTCGCCGCGGCGAGCTCCAGCAGCTCCTCTGCGTGGGCGTTCCCGGTCTCGCTGGAGGAGAGTCCCGACAGGAGCCTGGCGATCTCCTGCGTCCGGTCCGCACCGCTGATCTGGCGGATGCTGGAGGTCGTGAACTGTCCGTCGCTCGACTTCTCGATGCTGATGTGGTTGTCCGAGAACGCAGCGACCTGCGCCAGGTGCGTGACGACGATGACCTGAGCGTTCGCGGAGAGCCGCTGCAGGCGGCGCCCGATCTCGATCGCCGCGGACCCGCCGACGCCGGCGTCGACCTCGTCGAACACGAGGGTCGGCACCGAGCTCACGTCCGCCAGCACGACCTCGAGCGCGAGCATGACGCGGGAGAGCTCGCCGCCGGACGCGCCCTTGCCGAGCGGGGCCGGCTCGGTTCCCGGATGCGGACGGAGCATGAAGGCGACCCGGTCGCCGCCGTGGGCGGCGATCTCGTCGAGCGGGGTGATGGCCACGGTGAGCTGGGCTGCCGGCATGGCGAGCGCGTGGAGCTCCTCTGTGACCCGCTCCTCGAGCACCGCAGCCGTCGCGGTCCGGAGTTCCGTGAGGCGCGCAGCCGCGGCGGCGAGCGCCTCCTCCGCCTCGGCGATCTGCGCCTCGAGCTGCTGGATGCGCGTCGAGTCGTTCTCGAGTTCCAGCAGCTGGATGCCCGCTTGGGAGCCGAGCTCGATCACGTCGTCGAGCGTCGGTCCGTAGGTGCGCGTGAGGCTCGTGAGCAGCGTGAGCCGCTCGTTGAGCTCCGCCAGTTCACCGCTTCCCTCGGCTTCGAGTCCGTCGAGGTAGCCGGCGAGGCGCAGGCCGAGCTCGTCGATTGCGAACGAGATGTCGGCCGCCGCCTGTCCGAGCTCACCCAGTGCGGGGTCGCTCGCTGTCGCGCTGTCGATGAGGGCCCGCACCTGCGAGACCAGCTCGGTGGAGCTCGCACCGCCCTGTCCACCGAATCCTGTGGAGCTGTCACCGGCGAGGAGCTCGTGCGCCTGGCCGACGTCGCGCCGGAGCGCCTCGAGGTTGGAGAGCCGCTCGATGCGGGCGAGGAGCGTCACGTCCTCCCCCGCCTGCGGCTCGGCCGGCTCGATGTCGGCGAGTGCCCGACGCAGTCGGGCGGCTTCGAGCTCGCGCTCGGCCTCAGCATCGCTCAGCGTCTGCAGCTCGGCGCGCAGCTCGCCCCGGCGAACATGCGCCTCGCGAACCGTGGTGCGTGCGCCGCGCAGCTCGGCGCCGCCGAACGCATCCAGCGCGGCACGCTGCGCTCCCTCGCTGCGAAGCCGCCACTGGTCGCTCTGCCCGTGCACCACGACAAGGCGCTCTCCGAGGTCGGCGAGGATCGAGGCTGGCACCCCGCGCCCGCCGAGCCAGGCTCGGCTCCGACCCTCCGCGCTCACCTGGCGGGCCACGAGGAGCTCGTCGTTCTCGTCGAGCTCTGCGCCCGCGTCTGCCGCGAGGCGCGCTGCGGCACTGTCGGCGTCGAGCTGCCAGCGCCCCTCCACGACTGCCTTGCTCGCGCCCGATCGCACCGCGTCCGCGGAGGCGCGCCCGCCGCGGAGCAGGCCGAGCGCCGTGACGATCATGGTCTTTCCCGCGCCGGTCTCACCCGTGATCGCGGTGAAGCCGGGGCCGAGGGGAAGCTCGGCGCGTTCGATGACGCCGAGGCCGGAGATATCGATGTCAAGAATCATGCGCGTGCGGGTCCTCGCCATCCTGAAGTCGGGAGTTGGAACTTTTCGACAAGTCGTTTGCTGAACGGCGCGCTGTGGAGTCGCGCCAGACGGATCGGGGCGCCTCCCCGTGTTGCCGTCACGCGGGAGCCCGCCGTGAGGTCGTACGTGCGTCGCCCGTCGCACCACAGCACACCCGGCGTGCCGGTGCGGGGGATGATCTCCACGGCGAGCGTCGAGCTCGGGCCGACGACGATGGGCCTCGCGAAGAGGGCGTGCGCGCTGATCGGCACGAGCAGCAGCGCTTCGACCGTCGGCCACACGATGGGGCCGCCCGCCGAGAACGAGTAGGCGGTGGAGCCGGTCGGCGTCGAGAAGATCGCGCCGTCGGCGCCGAAGCTGAGCAGCGGCTGCCCGTCGACCTCGAGAACCAGCTCGAGCATCCGCTCACGGCTGGCTTTCTCGATGGATGCCTCGTTGAGGGCCCAGGTCTCGTAGACGGTCTGGCCGCCGAGCGTGACCCGGACGTCGAGCGTCATCCGCTCCTCGACCTCGTAGTCGCGATCGAGGGCTCGTCCGACAGCGTCCGCGAGCGAGTCTCGCTCGCTCTCGGCGAGGAAGCCGACGTGACCGAGGTTGACCCCCAGAATCGGGACCCCGGCATCGCGCACCAGCTCGGCGGCACGCAGGATGGTGCCGTCGCCCCCGAGCACGATGGCGATCTCGACTTCGTCGGCCGCGAGCTGATCGCCGAGCGCCATGGTCGTCCGGGGCACCCGGTTCCTGTCGAGGCGCAGCAGCTCGCGGTGCGTCGACGGCTCGAGCACGGGAACCACGCCGGCATCGTCGAGCAGCTGCAGCACCGTCATGGCCGCCTCGATGGCGTCTTCGCGTGCGACATGGCTGACGACGAGGATCCGCCGCTTCGAGTTTCCGCTCATCGATCTGCCTCCAAGTCCTCCGCTTCGACGATGGCTCGCCGCAGAGTGTCGAGTCTGTCAGCATCCGCTGGACTCGAGCCTCTCGACGTGCGGAAGACCGCGACGAATTCCGAGTTCCCGTGCGTTCCCACGATGGGAGACGGCCGCAGGGAGACGAGCTCGAGCCCGCAGTCGGCGGCTTCCACGAGCACCCGCTCGAGTGCGGGCGCGACCAGCCTGCGGTCGTGGACGATGCCGCCCTTCACGCCCGTCCGCCCGACCTCGAACTGCGGCTTGATGAGCAGCACGGCGTCGACGACCCCGGGCGCCATCGCCAGGATGGGCGCGATGACCTTGGTCAGGGAGATGAACGAGAGGTCACCAACGACGAGGTCGATATCGGCGGAGCGCACGGGCGATTCCGCTGCCACGAGCAGTTCGTCGAGCTGCTGGGCGTCGACGAACCGGGCGTTGACGCCTTCCAGGTTCGAGACGCGAGGATCTTCGCGCACCGACGGCGCCAGCTGGTCGTGCCCGACGTCGAGTGCCACGACGTGACGTGCGCCGCGAGAGAGCAGCACCTGTGTGAAGCCGCCGGTGGATGCACCCACGTCAAGCGCCACTCGACCAGTGGGATCGAGCGTCGGCACCGCGTCGAGACCCGCGACGAGCTTGTGCGCGGCTCGCGAGACGAAGTCGTCTCCCCCAGCGATCGTCAGCTCGTCGTGGTCGGCGACGCGGAGGCCCGTCTTGCTCGCCTGCACACCGTTCACGGACACCAGCCCGGCCTCGATGAGGCGTGCCGCGGCCGTGCGGCTGCGCGCGAGCCCACGGTGGGTGAGCTCGGTGTCGAGGCGCTTGAGCGGCCCTCCCTCGGGCGTCGTGATCGGACCGTTCACGCGCTGTCCCCGTCGAAGAGCTCCACGGGAGTGCTCTCCAGGAGCTCCCCCAGCTGCTGGTGCAGCTGCGAGAACTCGGCCGCGCGCTCCGAGACGGGCAGAGACGCGATTCGATCGAGCTCGGAGGCGAGCTCCGTGTCGTCGGCGGCCCCGCCTGGGTCGATGCTCATGACGCGAGTTCCGAGTACAGCACCTCCGGCACCCGGAGCGCGTAGATGAGCTTCTCCGAAGCCGCGATCGCTGCGCAGCCAGCACGCAGGAGGTTGATGGGCGAGGAGCCGGCGCGGTCGACGATGACGTCGATGCCACGCACTGTGACCTGCGCGTCTCCGACGCGCGCGACGGCCACCTCGGCCTGTGGACGCTCGCTGACGACCTTCGGGTACGGCTGCGAGAGCTCGCGAAGGTCGCTCAAGATGAAGTCGGGACGCTGACCAGGGGGCGCCGCGATGAGCTGCTTGGGGCGGTCGACGCCCGTGAGCACGAACGCCGAGGTCATGCCGGCGTTCGAGGCACCCTTGATGTCGGTGTCGAGTCGGTCGCCGATGAACAGCGCCTTCTTCGCGTCGAAGCGGCGCACCGCCTCGTCGAAGATCGCCTTCTCCGGCTTCCCGGCGACGAGCGGCAGCTTCTGCACCGCCGTGTGCACGGCCGACACCAGCGTTCCGTTGCCCGGGGCGATGCCGCGAGCGACAGGGATCGTCCAGTCCTGATTCGTCGCGACCCACGGGATGTCGCGCGCGAGCGCGAACGAGGCCTCCGCGAGGTGCTCCCAGCCGACGTGCGGCGCGAAGCCCTGGATGACTGCGTCGGGTTCGTCGTCCGCGGATCGCGTCACGCGGAATCCACCCTTGGCGAGCTCGTCGATGAGACCGTCCCCACCGACGACGAGCACAAGCGCGCCGGGGGCTACCTGGTCAGCCAGGAGACGCACCGCCGCCTGCGGACTCGTCACGACGTCCTCGGCCGTCAGCGTGAGCCCCAGCTCGCGCAGATGCTGCGCGACCTGCTCATCCGTGCGGGAGGCATTGTTCGTGATGTACCCAGAGCGGAGACCGGACGCGGCGAGCGCGTTCAGGCTCTCCACCGCGTAGGGCACCGGGTTCGGTCCGCGGTAGACGACGCCATCCAGGTCCGCCAGCACCACGTCCACGCCGTCGAGCGGGGAAGGTCCGGTTCCGGTGCTCTTCTTGAACAAAGCCATCAGGATCTCTCGTCTCTCTCAGCTCGTCGGCTTCGGCAGCCTGACTCTTGGGATCTTGGCGTCGGCCCAGGCAGGATCAACGCGATTCGCGCACTTCGCGCGAGGTGCAGGCACAGCGGGCGCTGCGGGCCCCGCAGGCGGGCGCGGGGCGGCGGAGTGGATCCGCCGCCCCGCATCCGATCACAGGTCGAAGAGGGGCTCGGGCTCGTCGCCCTTGCGCTTCTTCTCCTCGTCTTCGTCGTCGTTCTCGTCGTCGCTGGTCTCGGCGTCGCTGTCATCAGCGTCCGATGCAGCATCGGCAGGCGCGGCGTCAGCGTCTGACTCCGATGCGACCTCGGCCTCAGCAGGTGCCGGGACGACATCGAGCTCGACGTCGACGGCAACAGGCGCGCTCTCGTGCTCGTCGATGTCGTGCTCGTCGATCGCGAGTTCCTGGGCATCCTCGGCAGCGGCGACGATCTCGTCAGCCTCTTCCTGGACCTCATCCAGCGCCTCGGCTTCGGCGACGATCTCGTCCGCCTCTTCCTCGACCTCGGCGACCAGTTCGTCGTCGAGCACGGCAGCGGCTTCGTCGATGACATCGGCCTCAGCCGCAGCCTCCGATTCGGGCTCAGCTGCAACCGTGTCACCGGCCGCCGCGAGCAGCTCATCTACCTCGGCTTCGAGGTCGTCCTCGTCACGCGAGTACTCCGCGGCCTCGGATGCTTCGCCATCTGCGACGCTTCCCGAGCCTTCGACAGCGCTCGTCGAGCCTTCGCCCGTGATCTCGGTCTCGGTCTCGGCTGCGATCCCGTCCTCGTCGATCTCGTCCTCCTCGAGAGGGGGGAACTCGCCTTCGGTGACGACTTCGATGGTCTCGTGCTCGTCGTGCTTGACGGCGTCGAGAGCATCCTGCGCCCTGGTGGCGAGGGCCGTCCAGCGCTCGGCTTCTGCGGTGCGCTCGAGTTCCTCGAGCACGGTCGCGTAGGCGGCGAACAAGGCCGGGCTGTACGAGTAGGCGCGCTTCGGGTCGAGCTGCGGGATCTCGAGTTCAGCAAGCGCGAGGTCGGCGGCGCCCTGATCGAGACGCGCACCGGACATGGCGATGGCGACCTGGACCAGTTCGGCCGGGCCGAGCCCCGTGCGGTCGGCGGCGCGACCGAGCTCGAGGGCCCGGTCCGGCCGGCCGAGGCCGCGCTCGCTGTCGATCATGAGCGCCAGCTGGTCTTCCTTGCCGCTGATGCGACGGTAGGTGCGCAGCTCGCGGAGTGCCAGCGCGTAGTCGCCGATCGTGTACGCCGTGATGGCGAGGGTCTCGCGCACCATGGCGATACGCCCGCCGCGGCGTGCCGCCGAGACGGCATGCTGATGGGCGAGCTCGGGATCGCTGTCGATCAGCACCGATGCCATCACGAGGTGCCTGGCGACGAATTCCTGGTTGGTCGCCTCGAGCGTCTTGAGCTCGTTGCGGGCGCCCTTGGGGAGATCCGACTCGCTGACCTCGTCGGGAACGATGGGGTCGATGTGCTCTGCCCGAACCGGGCGGAGCTCACGTGCGAGCAGCTCCTCCTCGGTCAGCTCCGGACGCTCAGGCACTGGACGTCCGCGGCCGCCAGAGAAGCCGCGATCGTCGCGTCCGCCACGGCTGTCGCCACGGGGACCGGATGAACGACGCTCGCCGTCACGGGGAGGGTAGGACTTCCGCTCGCCACGGTTGTCATCACGGGGCGTGTAGGTCTTGCGCTCACCATCACGAGGCGGGTACGACTTGCGCTCGCCACGGTTGTCATCACGAGGCGCGTAGGACTTCCGCTCACCACGGTTGTCATCACGAGGCGCGTACGACTTTCGCTCGCCGTCGCGGGGCGGGAACGACTTGCGCTCGCCGCGGTCGTCGCGGGAGTTGTAGGGACGACGCTCCCCGTCACGAGGCGGGTACGACTTGCGCTCGCCACGGCTGTCATCGCGAGGAGGGTACGACTTCCGCTCACCACGGTTGTCGTCACGGGGCGCGTAGGACTTGCGCTCACCATCACGAGGCGGGTACGACTTGCGCTCACCACGGCTGTCATCACGAGGCGCGTAGGACTTGCGCTCGCCGCGGCTGTCGTCACGGGGCGCGTAGGACTTCCGCTCACCATCACGAGGTGCGTAGGACTTCCGCTCGCCGTCACGAGGCGCGTAGGACTTCCGCTCGCCACGGTTGTCATCACGCGGTGCGTACGACTTCCGCTCACCGTCGCGAGGCGGGAACGACTTGCGCTCGCCACGGTCATCGCGGGAGTTGTAGGGACGACGCTCACCGTCACGAGGCGGGTACGACTTGCGCTCGCCACGGCTGTCGTCGCGTGGTGCGTAGGACCTCCGCTCGCCGTCGCGGGGAGGGTACGACTTGCGCTCGCCGCGGTTGTCATCACGGGGGGCGTAGGACTTCCGCTCACCATCGCGGGGCGCGTACGACTTGCGCTCGCCACGGCTGTCGTCGCGTGGTGCGTAGGACCTCCGCTCGCCGTCGCGGGGAGGGTACGACTTGCGCTCGCCGCGGTTGTCATCACGGGGGGCGTAGGACTTCCGCTCACCATCGCGGGGCGCGTACGACTTTCGCTCACCACGGTTGTCATCACGCGGTGGGTATGACTTTCGCTCACCACGGTTGTCATCACGGGGGGCGTAGGACTTCCGCTCACCATCGCGGGGCGCGTACGACTTGCGCTCGCCGCGCTGGGCATCGTCACGGTTGTTGTAGCTGCGTCGTTCTCCCTGGTTGCGGTCGCCGCCGCCTGCGTAGGGCTTGCGGTCGCCGAACTGCTTGCGGTCGCCGCCGCGGGAGTTCGCATCCCGTCGCCCATCCTGGCCGCTGCGTTCCTGGCGGTTGCCTGACCCGCGTTCGTTGCTCGGGTTTCGCCGCTCGTTGTCGTTTGCGTCCATGAATAGCTCCTCGGGATGCGCTGTCGAATTGTTGTCATGCTTGTCTGAATGCGCCTCACCTTGGACGCTTGCGTCGCCACCCAGCCTACGTCACAGCGCTCCGGAGCTCAGGGACGTGCCCTGTGCTGCCATCGGGGTGCTTCGGCGCTGCGTTGTATTGTCGCGGTTGGTGGCGAATGAAAAAAGCCGGGGTTGGTCATCGAGGAGCATCTCTGCTCACTCAACAACCAACCCCGGCTTATGAAGAAGTCCGGCGGTGACCTACTCTCCCACAGGGT
>NZ_PSXZ01000008.1:0-1364 GCF_002931375.1 Pseudoclavibacter sp. RFBJ3
AACCTCGCGAGCCGCGAGGGCAACACCGTCGCCGTGTACAACCGCTCGCCCGAGCGCACCCGCACGCTCGTCGCGGAGCACCCCGAGGCCGGGTTCGTGCCCTCCGAGTCGGTCGCCGACTTCGCGGCTTCTCTCCAGAAGCCCCGCACGGCGATCATCATGGTGCAGGCGGGCGCCGGCACCGACGCGGTCATCAACCAGCTCGTCGAGGCGTTCGAGCCTGGCGACATCATCGTGGATGGCGGCAACGCCCTCTTCACCGACACCCGCCGCCGCGAGGCAGCCGTGCGCTCCACGGGCATCCACTTCGTGGGCTGCGGCATCTCCGGCGGCGAAGAGGGCGCCCTCAACGGCCCCTCCCTCATGCCGGGCGGCACCGTCGAGTCGTACGAGACCCTCGGCCCGATCCTGCGCACCATCGCCGCGGTCGCCGAGGGCGAGCCCTGCGTCACCCACGTCGGCACCGACGGCGCCGGCCACTTCGTGAAGATGATCCACAACGGCATCGAGTACGCCGACATGCAGCTCATCGCAGAGGCCTACGACCTCATCCGCCGCGGCACCGGCAAGTCCCCCGCCGAGATCGCCGAGATCTTCGCCGAGTGGAACAAGGGCGAGCTCGAGTCGTACCTCATCGAGATCACCGCAGAGGTGCTCCGCCAGGTCGACGCCGACACGCAGCTCCCGCTCGTGGACGTCATCCTCGACGCCGCCGGCGCCAAGGGCACCGGCGCCTGGACCGTGCAGACCGCGCTCGACCTCGGCGTGCCCGTCTCCGGCATCGCCGAAGCCGTGTTCGCCCGCTCCGTGTCCTCCAAGCTCGAGCAGCGCGCCGCATCCCGCACCCTCCCCGGCCCCGACGGCTTCCAGGTCGAAGACGCCGACGGCTTCGTCGAGGACGTGCGCCTCGCGCTCTACGCGTCCAAGATCATCGCCTACTCGCAGGGCTTCGACGCCATCATCGCCGGCGCCGAGCAGTACGGCTGGGACATCAAGAAGGGCGACATCGCCGCGATCTGGCGTGCAGGCTGCATCATCCGCGCCCGCTTCCTGAACCGCATCACCGAGGCCTACGCCGAGAACCCCGAGCTCGTCGCCCTCGTCACCGCACCGTTCTTCCGCGAGGCCGTCGACACCGCGCAGGCAGCATGGCGCCGCGTCGTCGTCCAGGCAGCGCAGGCCGGCATCCCAGCCCCCGCGTTCTCCTCGTCGCTGTCCTACTACGACGGACTGCGCGCCGAGCGCCTCCCCGCCGCCCTCATCCAGGGGCAGCGCGACTTCTTCGGCGCCCACACCTACAAGCGCGTCGACCGCGACGGCGTCTTCCACACCGACTGGTCCGGCGACCGCACCGAGCACAACGC